>CAYSMQ010000152.1:0-384 GCA_964432035.1 uncultured Ardenticatenaceae bacterium | reverse complement strand
CTGTTCGGCGTCGGCGCCGGCGTTTTGTGGGCGCTTCAACAGAACGGACCGACCACAAACACAACGGCAACGCCGGATACCTTGGTCGCCGCCGGCGCCAGTCGCACGCCCGACGCGGCGCCCGCGAATGCTGACGAGCAAAACACGCCGGCGACGACCACACTGCCGGTCACCGCTACCGTCGAAGCACCTGCCGTGACGGCGGAACCAATCAACGAGAGTGTATTTCGTATAGAAATAGAGGTAAGTGGACTGGACGCACGCACCCAGGTGACGCCCGTGAGCGCCGGACAATTGGTGAGCATTCAGCGCGTAGACGGGGGATGGACCGCTGGCCCGCCGCCCGCCTGGCCGCTGGTGGGTGCCGAAGGTGATCGGCAGGTG
>CAYSMQ010000151.1:0-10416 GCA_964432035.1 uncultured Ardenticatenaceae bacterium | reverse complement strand
TATAACAGCCCCTGCCCCCCTGTCAAGGCTTTTTCCGTTAGTTGTCTATTAGAACGCCACAGACCCAGACGTCCCCCCTGCAACAGGCAGCTAATGTTGCACCCACGACTGCGCAGCCGGGTCGGGCACAGGCCGCGTTTGCTTCTCTCGTCTTTCGCGGCGCAGGCCCCACACCCCCAGGAAGAGCGCCAACATAATGAACACCGTCAGGCCCAGGAACGTATCATGGAGCGCCTGTACCTGCGCGGCGGCATTGGCAGCCGTGGCGCCACCAGACACCGGTCCGCCGGCATAGACAAACACGCGCGCGGCCCAAAGGGCGCCCACAAGGGCGATCCCGGTCGTCTGCCCCAACGTGCGCGTGATTGCCAGCAGCCCAGAGGCGATGCCCAGGCGGCGACGAGGCACGGCGCCCATGACGGCGCTGTTGTTTGGCGATTGGAAGACGCCCATGCCGATACCCAGGGGCAGAAAGCGCACAATAAAGCCGACAACGCTTGTGCCGGCCGTGAGCGTGCTCATGGTGAAGTAGCCCGTAACCAGAATGAGCAACCCGACGACGGTGATGGCACGGGTGCCGACCCGATCGGAGAGTGCGCCGGAAAGGGGCGCGACGATGCCCAGGCCAACGGGTATTACTGCCATGAGCAGGCCGACTTGCCCGGTGGGAAATCCGAGCACTAATTCCAGATAGAAGGGTATTAGTATAATTGTGCCGGCGATGGCCACAAATACCATAAAGCCTGTGACAAGATTAATGCTGAAAAGCGCATTCCTGAAAAGACGCAAGTCGATCATCGGTTGTGGATGACGCGTCTCTTGCATTATGAATAGGATCAGGAATAGTCCAAACGCCGCGAACAAAATCAGAATCGGTTGTTCCGTGAAGCCCCATTCCTGACCCAGGGTAAGCGCCAACGAAAGTGAAAGCAGGCTAATAAAGAGCGTTATTGCCCCGAGGTAATCGAACTCTTGCTGCTCGCCCGGCCGCACGTCTGGCACGAACCACAGCGAAAGCAGGGTGCCCAGGATACCGACGGGTAAGTTTACGAAGAAAATCCAGTGCCAGGAAAGCGTTTCGATGAGCAAGCCGCCAAGGGTGGGACCGACGACGATGCCCACGGAGACCGTACTACCTGCGATGCCCAAGGCCTTGCCGCGCTCATCGTCGGGAAAGGCCTCCGTGACAATGGCCAGGCCAAGGGCCAGAATCATGGCTGCGCCGACGCCCTGCACCACGCGCGCGGCGATAAGCCAGCCGGCGGTGGGTGAGAGCCCGCACAACACAGAACCGATGGTGAAAATGACGAAACCACCCGTGTAAAGCGGTTTCTTTCCGTGCATATCGGCCAGGCGACCGATGCCCAGCAAGAGCGTGGCCAGCGTAAGCAAATAGGAGAGGATGACCCACTGGATCGTGGGGAAGTCAGCTTCGAGACTCTCCACCAGGGTAGGCAGGGCCACGTTGACGATACTGCTATCGAGCGTCGCCATAAAAATGCCGATGGCCACGGCGGCCATGACGTACCACTTGCGGCTATAATCGACGACGTCTTGAGGAGGCTGTTCTGTCACGCGCCTAACTGTATTCTATTGTCAGGCATGCTTCAAGGGTCGCGAGCAAACAGGTAGACGAAGGGGGAAGATACTCAAGGCGATCAAGGCGCGCATGATCAACTGTTTTCCCCGCGCCCATCTCGCTGAGGAGAATGCTTTTTGGTAACATGGAGCGCCATGCAAATCTTCTACCACGACCAGTTTGTACTGCCGCTGCCTGACAACCATCGTTTTCCGATGAGCAAATACGCGTTACTGCGAGAGCGGGTGGCGACGGCGTTCCCGCAAGCCGCGTTACACACGCCGGAGGGAGCGACAGACGCGCAGTTGCAGCTGGCGCATTGTGAAAAATACGTGGAGAAAGTAAAAGCCGGGGCGTTGAGCCGTCAGGAAGTACGGCGCATGGGTTTCCCCTGGTCGCCACAACTGGTAGAGCGCTCACGGCGTTCGGTGGGTAGTACGATTGCCGCCGGTCGGGCGGCGCTGCAAGAGGGGGTAGCGGTGAACCTGGCGGGCGGCACGCACCACGCGGGGCCGGATTGGGGGCAAGGATATTGCGTCTTTAATGACGCGGCCGTTGCCGCACGCACGCTTCAGGCGGAAGGATTGACGCGGCGTGCCGTGATCCTGGATTGCGACGTGCATCAGGGTAACGGCACGGCCGTCGTCGCCGACGGCGACGAGACGATCTTCACCTTTTCCATCCACGGCGCGCGCAACTTTCCTTTTCATAAAGAGAAGAGCGACCTGGACATCGGCCTGGAAGATGGGACGGGTGACAATGTGTATCTGGAGCAACTGGAAGCCGGCGCGCGCGAAGCGTTGCGACGAGCGCGAGCCGATCTGGTCATCTATCTGGCAGGCGCCGATCCCTATGAAGGCGACCGCCTAGGCCGGCTGTCGCTGAGCAAGGAGGGCCTGGCAGCGCGCGACAGGTTGGTCTTTGACTTATGTCACCGGGCAGGTCTGCCGGTGGCGGTGACGATGGCGGGTGGGTACGGACGGGTTGTGGAGGATACGGTGGATATTCATTTTAGGACGGTGTGGGAGGCGACGAAATTGGTTGACTGGAGACTGGAGATTGGGGACTAGAGATTGGAGATTAAGGTTGGTTAACGCAGGGACATGATGAGCGACGAAGAAAAAACGAACGGGAAAGAGAGTGGGAAACAAGTGGAACCGGAAGAGAAAACGTCGGTAACTAGCCACGAGCTAGTGGTGGATGGCCGGACATTGCGCTATACGGCAACGGCGGGGACGATGGTATTGAAGGAGGAAGTGGAAGAAGACGGCAAAGTAGAAGGGGAGAAGGCCAAGGCCACGGTCTTCTACGTTGCTTACACGCTGGATGACGTCGAAGAGCCATCAGAACGGCCACTGACTTTCTCGTTTAACGGCGGGCCGGGCTCGTCCTCGGTGTGGCTGCATCTGGGTGTGTTAGGCCCGCGTCGGGTGGAGATGGAAGGCGAGATGGGCGCGCTGCCGCGTCCGCCGTTCCAACTCATTGACAATGAGCACACGCTTCTGAAACACAGCGACCTGGTGTTCATCGATCCAGTGACGACGGGCTATAGTCGTCCTGTGCCGGGCGAGAAGAGCAATGAGTTTCACGATTTCGAGAAGGATATCCAGTCTGTGGGCGAGTTCATTCGCCTCTACACGACACGCGCGGCGCGCTGGACATCGCCGAAGTTCTTGATTGGCGAGAGTTATGGCACGACGCGGGCGGCAGGGCTTAGCGGCCACTTGCAGGAACGGCACGGTATGTATTTTAACGGACTGATGCTGGTATCCTCGATCCTAAACTTCCAGACGGCGTACTTCCGCCCGGGCAACGACATGCCCTATATCCTGTTCCTTCCCACGTACACGGCGACGGCTTACTATCACCAGCGGCTAGACGACGACTTGCAGCAACGGCCGCTGCGCCAGGTTTTGGAGGAAGTGGAGGAATTTACCCTGGGCGACTATACCCTGGCGCTGATGCAGGGTGCGGCGCTGCCGGCGGACCGGCGAGAGGAGATCGCGCAGCGGGTGGCGCGCTACACGGGTCTGTCGCCGGAATACGTGGAGCGCAGCGACTTACGGGTGGAGATCTTCCGCTTTACCAAAGAGTTGCTGCGCGATGAGGGCCTGACAGTCGGCCGCCTGGATTCGCGATTCACCGGCGCGGACCGCGACAGTGTGGGCGAGCATTTCGAGTATGATCCCAGCTATGCGGCGATTCAGGGACCATACACGGCTACGCTGAATGACTACATGCGGCGCGAGCTACAATTTGAAAGCGACCTCCCCTATGAGATCTTGACCGACCGCGTGCGCCCGTGGAGCTACAAGAAGTTCCAGAACGAGTACGTAAACGTGGCCGAACCCTTGCGTAAGGCGATGAACGTGAATCCGTACTTGCAGGTACTGGTGGCCAACGGCTATTTCGACCTGGCGACGCCTTACCTGGCGACGGAGTACACGTTCAATCACCTGGGGCTGCCTGCTGGTCGAGATGACGACGTGCACATGACGTACTACGAGGCGGGGCACATGATGTACCTGCACGGGCCGTCGCTGGCAAAGTTGGGGGAGGATTTGGGGGCGTTTATAGAGGATACTAAATAACCAGAGATTGGAGATTAGAGATTGGAGATTTTCGAGCGAACCCAATCTCTAACCTCCAATTACTAATCTCTGGCTCCAGTCTCTCCACTCAACGTCACAACCAAATTGCGCCGCCCTCCCCTCTCCCGATGCTCGCAGAGGTAGACGCCTTGCCACGTGCCCAGGTTGAAGCGGCCGTTAGTAATGGGCAGTGTCAGGCTGCTGCCGATGAGTACGGCTTTGATGTGGGCGGGCATATCGTCGGGGCCTTCCAAGGTGTGTTCGTAGTAAGGCGCATTTTCGGGAGCCAGTTCGCGGAAATGGCGCTCCAGGTCATGGCGCACGTCGGGCGAGGCGTTTTCGTTGAGTGCGAGGGAGGCGGAGGTGTGTTGGATGAAGAGGTGCGCCACGCCGACGCGGTAGTCGCGCAGTTCCGGTAGTTGGGAGACGATCTCGTCGGTGACAAGGTGGAAGCCGCGGGGGCGGGCTTTCAGAGTGAGCTGTTTTTGAGTGTAGGGCATGGTTCAAATGATAACAGTAGTTGCTGCAACTTGTCTACGACTGCTTCACCCTGCGCGAATGGCAGTGAGTTTACCCTTTTACGGATCCACAGTACCGAGTGCAACTTGTCCTTCGTCCCTCAGACACCAAGCTCGTGAAACTGGTAACGGTTGCCAAAGTGAGTCTGGCCGGCGGCATTGAATAGGTCACGGATATGATCATCCATGGTGAAGTAGACGATCTGCCAGCCGTCCTTAGCCAGTGCCACGACCTGGTCCAGCAACCACCGGCGTCGCTGCCAGTCGGCGTGCTGGAAGGCGTCATCCAGCAGGAGGAAAAGGCGACTCTGGCGCAAAAGGTGAGCGGCGAAACCAATGCGCAGACCGAGCAACACCTGTTCACGCGCGCCGGTGCTCAGGTCGGCAAATGGAAAGCGTCCATAATCGTCGGTCACGAATACGCTGCCATCTTCGTAGGCCATCCCTGAATAGCGCCTGGTGATATCGAAAACGGGCCCGCAGACGACGTCAGAGCCCAACTTCTCGCGGATTTTCTCTTCCTCCTGCTTCCGAATGGCCTCCAATTGCCCGTTGACAAGAATTCCGGCGACGATCTGCGCCGTGACCGCGCGGTATTCGGCGGCGATCTCCTGGCGCTTGCGCTGCAGATTGTGAATGAGCGTTTCCCACTCAAGCGTTATTTCGTCCCCAGTTTTTTCGCTTACTCGCTGCTTCAGAGTTCTGAGTTCATCCGTTTTCGCCTGCAGTTCGGCCTGGGCCTGCTCTAAGTCGTTACGCAACGACTGTTGGGTCTCTTGACTGTATTCGACCGGGGCGGGCTCGACGTGATAGTCGTCCGCGGCTACACCTAACCTCGCCAGCGCCACGTTCTGTCGATTTAGTTCCTGCTGTAACTCATCTCTCAGCCCATTCAAGCGGTTTATCGCTTTAGACCAGTTGTTCTCGGCAATAGACTGGCCCGTTAGCCGCTGCAGCCGGGAGGTTACTTGAGCGCGTATTTGGGAGACCGTCTCTTCTTCCTCTTGCAGATCGCCGCGCAAGGCGTTCGCGCCATGATAGGCCTCCTCCATGCCCTTTTTCATCGTCTTCATTTGCGGCAAACCGGACAGTTGCCGGTCAAAACGGTCTTGAAATTCGGCTTCAAGTTTCTTTATTTCTTCAACATCTGTGGCGTTTTCCAGCGCCGAGCGGTAGCGGCTGAGCGTGAGCCAGCCCACGACGGCAGCGATAACAACCAAAACGAAGGTGCCCAGAGGGAATTGTAGAAAGCTGGATATCACTGCCAGGAGCAGCGCGCCGAGGATGGCTGCCGGGTAGATTGGACTGAGAGACATCCCGCCCTGCACGCCGCGCGCCTCGTACAGGGCAATAGCTTCCTCCAACCAGCCGTAGTGCCGGCTCTCCTGCTCCAACGCAGCCAGTTTTTCCTGCTGGCGCTCGACGCGAGTTTGCGTTTCCTGAAGGCGTCTAAAATCCTCGTTTAGCTGCTCCATTTCCTCTGGAGGCAGTTGCCGTAGTCGCTTCTCGTGCTTCTGGATCTGCTGATGTATCTGGTAGGCCTTGTGGCGCCTGGCAGTTTCCTGTTCGGCGATGGCCTCTTCTAATTGCTCAATGCTACGTTTCAGGGCACTCCGTTCGCCCCCCGAGTACGTCCGTTCAATCTCCGCGAAGAGGTCGTCAATGGCGCTGAGGTCGCCCGTCAGGTGCTCGCGGTTGCGGATCTCGCCACGCCGGTGGCCCACGATTTGCCCATTTTCCAAAGTTGCGCCGCGCACGGTTTTGGAGATGTCTTTTTGAACATCGTCCAGCACGCCGTGCCCAGACAGCAGCTGCTTTAGGACTGCCCTGCTGATGCCCGACCGGCGTGCCCTTTCGAAGCTCAGCTCTGCTCCTTTGATCACCAGCAAGCGGCTAATCTGTTCGGGAAGGCCCGGCTCTGTTTCGAGTAGATAATCCTCGAGCTTGCGTCTGGACGAGGGCATAAAGTCCCGTGGGGCATCGGTCAGACCGGAGAGCACGAGCTTGCCACGACAGTCGTCGTCCCGCAGGGTCCAGCCCGTGAGATTGTTGAACAGACACCGGATGACAAACTCCACCACAAACGTCTTGCCCTGCTCGTTGCGCCCGTAGATTAGATTGAAGGGGCCAAGGTCCAGTTGTAGCTCGGAAATGGGTCCGGCGTTCTCGACATTTATGTGGTCAATGTGAATGGCCATGCGTCAACTCCCGTAGATGATGCGCAACGCTTCTAGCAGGACTTCGTCCGATCCGGGAGCATCCACGCCGTCGGGCAAGGCCACCTTTTCGACCTCAGCGCGAACCTGCTCGGCGATGTAGTGTCGCTCCAGGTCATCGGAATAGAGGACGTCGTCGATGTTCGGCTGCGAGTCTTCGTAGAAGCGGAACCCGTCAAATGCCTCACGTAATGTGGGACGGAGCGCAGCGCGATCGGCCGAATAGCCCACAATTTTTACGCGCACCTGAGCTCTTGCTTTTTCTTCTGGCGTCAGCGCCCACATGCGGATGCGCGATGCGATCTGCTCCCGCAAGTACGCCGCTTCATCGGCGACGGGCAAGATGACGAAAGTCTCGTCAAAATAGAGCACCGGCGTCTCATGCGCCAGCGGTTGTAAGTCGTTGCTGTCGGTATCGTACAGCAAGCAGCGGCGCCGACCCTGCTCGGTGATATCAAGGCCACAGGGCGAACCCACATAATGGACCGGCGGCGCGTCCATGGGCTTGTGGATGTGTCCCAGGAAAACGCGCGCAGGCCGGTAAAGCTCAATATCCCGCCGCGTCAAAGGCATATAGACGCCCGGTTCGGTGGGATTGGGCTGCCACAACCCTTGCGCCCAATCTCCGTGAGCAATGAGCACCCAATGATCGGCGCGCAAATCGGGTGCCATTTGGGCCAACGCCTCGCCCATCGTCTTGCCCTGTTCGTAGGGCAGAAAAAGAAATTGGCGGTCCTCAAGGTCATGCAAAGTCGGCACGTCAATGACGCGCACGTTTTCGGCGGCAATCCTGCGGTTGTTGATGCCGGGATCGTGATTGCCGGGAATGATGAGGAGCTGTAGGTCGCGATACTGCTCTTTGGCGCACAGTTGCTCGAAATCGGAGTAATCTCGCCGCGAGGCGTCAAATAGATCGCCGGCAATGATTAGCGTTTCTATTCCTTCGGCCTTCATGAGAGGCAGAATGTTTTCCAGCGTCTCGAAGCGATGTGGGTGACGCTCCCGACTGGTCAGGTGCAGGTCGGCTGTGATGGCGATTCTCATGTGATCCCGCCTTGCTTATAAAAACTGGCGCTTTCATTATACGGCAGCGCGCCTCCCCTACAAGCGGGACGTGCGTGTAGGCTCCTGGAGGGAGGCAAGCAAATCTGCTATCCAAGAGCTTGTTGCGCCCCTATCCCACCAACTCCCGGTACTGTCGCGCCAGCGGGTCGGCGTCGCCCATGAGGGCGAAGACGGCTTCCATGACGGCGCGGGTGTCGGACTTGTTGCTCCCAGAAGCACGATTGTAGGCGGAGAGCAGGTTATAGAGCGCCGCGCCGTAATCGCGCCTGCCGAGCGCGGAAGCGGCGTTTTGCGCGAGCACGTCCAGGTCGCCGTTGCCAGATTGCGGTGGACGGCAGAGAAAGCGGGCCAGGGGTAGCAGGCGGCGCGCTTCGGCAGCATTGGCGCCGTCCGGAAAATCTTTTAAGAGGCGCTCGGCGTCGCAGCCCTTGCCCTGTTTCAGGAAACGACGGGCCTCGGCAAGGCGTTCGCGGGGGTCGGACGGCGGCGCTTTTTGCGCCGAGCGAGCCTGCGAGGTTCCGGAGGCCGCGCGAGACGCGGCGCCGGCGGTGACGCGCTGCAGGAACTGGCGCACCATGGGTTCGGGTTGGGCGCCGACGAATTCGTCTACGACGCGCCCATCGCGGAAGGCTTTGACGGCGGGAATGCCGCGAATGTTATACTGCATGGCGATGGGTTGGTTGAGGTCGGTGTTGAGCTTGGCCAGGACGACGTTGCTGTCAGGTTCTTTGGCCAGACGCTCGAGGATGGGGCCCAGCATGCGGCAGGGGCCACACCAGGGCGCCCAGAAGTCGACGACGACGGGTGTCTGGTGCGAGCGGTCAAGGACTTCGGTCTGAAAGTTACTTTGATCGACGTCGATTACGGTTCCCATAGTTGTCCCTCTAAAATGGTGCTTGTCTTGAAAACAGTTTACTGCTGCTTCTAGGCGGTGGCAAGGGATGTGGGATGCATATGGCAACCTGAGGTTGCTTGGCGGATGACGCGGATACCGCAGATTTTTTGGTCTGTTTTGATGGAGGTTTTGATTAGCAAAGTTGAGATAGAATTGGTTCGAAGATTGTAGGGATTAGCTACTGGAGAAGAGTTGATGACTGATTATATTCAGGTGTTTACGACGGTGGGAAGTAAGGAGGAGGCGCGAACGGTGGCGGGGGCCATTGTTGAGCAGCGGCTGGCAGCGTGTGTGCAGGTGATCGGCCCCATTCAGAGCACTTATTGGTGGCAGGGCCAGATGCAGACGGATGAGGAGTATCTGTGCCTGATGAAGACCAGTCGTAACGTCTATCAGACGCTGGAAATGGCCATCAAGGAGGTGCACTCTTACGAGACGCCGGAGATCCTGGCCATGCCGGTAACGGAGGGCAACGAGGATTATCTTTTCTGGTTGCGAGGTGAATTGCGCGGGCAGTAGGATGGAACCACAGAGGGCGCCGAGAACACAGAGGGGATTAAGTTGGAGTGCCCTTAGGCCGTGCGTCCGTGCTGCTTCTTAGAACGACTAAGCCAGCGTCTGGCGCACGGCGGGTACGACGTCATGCACGAAGGCTTCGATTTGCACGGTCTGGTTACCGGCGACGGGCCAAAAAATAAAGGTGTCCTGGCGATAGTCGTTGTGCCAGTCCACGATCTTCTCGGTCCAGTGCGCGGCGTCGCCCTGCAGGTAGCTGTCGTCTAAACCGGACGCCTTTGTGTCGTCACGCCCCACGTCGAGGACGCCCATGAGGTTGTAGCCGCGGCGAATGGCGGCGGGATCGCGACCTGCTTCTTCGGCGCTCTCGTCGATTAGGCTGTTGAAGCGGTTCAGGCGCTCAGGCGGATGGTAGTTGCGCGAAACAAACAAGCCGTCGGCCATGCGGCCCAAGAGCCGCATCATGCGCGGACCGGCGGCGCCGACCCAGATGGGGATGGGATGGGCGGGTGCGGGACCGGGGCGAGCGCCGTGCACGTGGTAGTATTCGCCTTCATAGGTGAAGGAACCGCCGGCATTCTCCCACATGCCGCGTAGAATGTGCAGCGCGTCTCGAAAAGCGCCGTAGGCCTCGCCAGGCGCGCGGCGCGGGCCGCCGAAGGCGACGATACCGTCCCACATGGCTCCGGCGCCCAGGCCCATCTCGAAGCGACCCTCGCTGAGCACATCGAGCGTGGCGGCCTGTTTGGCCAGCATGGCGGGGAAGCGCAGAGGGAGATTGAGCACATTGCCGGCGACGTGGAGGCGCTTGGTGCTCATGGCCAGGGCCGTGAGCAGCGTCCAGGTGTCAAACAGGCGCCGATTGTAAGGGTGGTCCATGCAGGTGACGAGCTCGATGCCGTTCTCGTCGGCAATTTGCGCGCGCCAGAATGGATCCTGGGGATCGTCTGCGGCGGGGTCGATGGCGATGCCGAACTGTATGGTGGGACGGTCTTGGGTCATGGGGAATCCTCCGTTTCAGTCGTTAAGAAATCGG
>CAYSMQ010000150.1:0-10466 GCA_964432035.1 uncultured Ardenticatenaceae bacterium | reverse complement strand
GGTCGTGACCGACGACTTCGCCGCCGGGCAACCGCGTGTACCCTTCATCCTTTACAGCGGGCCCAACCAGGTGGCCGAGGTGCAGAACGTCTCCCTTACCGCTTATGACCTATCCGAAGGCACGCCCCGTCCGGGCTGGACAGGTGAGGCCACCGGCTATAGCGATTACGTCGTACCCTATTGGGTTGCCTATCCTGAGCTGCCTCACGCCGGAATCTGGGGCTTGGTCGCCGAGGTCACACTCACCGACGGCATGACCTCCCGGGCCCAATTTGCCATTCAGGTCGCCGCCGAAAGCCAAGCGCCCGCCGTCGGCCAGCGTCCGCCGGCGAGCGAGAACCGCACGATGGACAGCGAGTCGGAGCTGGAAAAGTTGACCTCCGACTGGGAGCCAGAACCCGGCCTGTACCAGATGACCATCGCCGAGGCCATGGCCTCCGGCCGGCCCTCGGTCGTCACCTTCGCCACGCCGGCCTTCTGTCAGACCGATATCTGCGCGCCGGTGGTCGACAGCGTCAAGGAGGTCTTCCGGGAGTATGGCGACGAGGCTAACTTTATCCACATCGAGGTCTACAAAGCGTTCAACCCGGAACTGGTGCTGGCCGACGAGATGGCCGCCTGGGGCTTCAGCAGCGAACCATGGACCTACGTGCTCGACGCTGAGGGCCAGGTGGCTGCGCGTTTCGGCGGACCACTATCACCGCACGAATTGGCGGCCGCGTTGGTGCCTTTGCTCCCGTGATCCGGCGCGCACTCTGGTTACTGGTCACGCTCCTGTTGCTCGCACCGGCCGCGTGGCCCGCCGGCGTCGTTGCTCACAGCGAACTGCTTGGCGCGGTGCCTACCCCGGGGGCGACGCTCAGCACACCCCCGGCCGAAATCCGCCTCACCTTCAGCGGCCCGCTGGCTGCCGGCAGCACCCTAGAGCTTTTTGGCGCCGGTTTCCGGCCGGTGTCTGGCATCGTCTCCCGCATCGATCCTCAGAACGCCGAGCAACTCGTTGCGGTCCCACCCACTCTCTCTCCAGGAACCTATACAGTACAGTGGAGCTCGGTGGCCGAAGACGGCGATACTCTGAGCGGCACTTACACCTTTACCCTGCTGGCCGCAGCAGGCAGCGACCCACTTTCCCTTCTCTACGGTGTCATTGGCCTGGGTATCCTCGCCCTGGCTATGGGCGGGCTGGTCTGGCGACTGCGCCGCCGGCCTCACGAGCCGGGAGGGTCTGGAATGCAGAGATGACTTTCCCCAGCAGCATGTCCCAAAAGAGAGACCAGAACAAACCGAGGCCAGCATAGGTTCTCGGTGCGAGCAAGTCACCGAAAATTGGGTAGGGGCATGCTTATCCCGAGCGAAACCGCTACTCCGTATTCGATCTTCGCCCCCACTTTGGCCCAGTCTCCCCTTTCGTCGTTGCTCGCGTTCAGTTATATACTCAGTCTAGCTTATGAGACAGATCCAGGTCATTATCAATCCCGCATCCGGAAGAGACGAGCCAATTCTCAATACGCTCAATCGCGTGTTTCGCGAGCATGAGGTGGCGTGGGACGTAAGCGTGACCCAAGGGCCGGGTGACGCGCAGCAGTTAGCGCGACAGGCAGTGGCGAGTGGGGTAGATATGGTGGCAGGATACGGTGGCGACGGCATCGTCATGGAAATCGCCAATGGGCTAGAGGGGAGCGAGGTGCCTCTGGCTATCTTGCCCGGCGGCACGGGTAACAGCGTGGCGCGCGAGTTAGGCATCCCATTGGACCTGCAGGCGGCGACCGATCTGCTATGTCGCGCATCACAAAGGCCCGCAGCGCACGTGCGCGCCATTGACCTGGGCCGCGTCGGCGATCGCTACTTTGCCCTTCACGTGTATACGGGCATGCGCCCCTCGCAGCGCGCCGATCGCGCCTCAAAGGATAGCCTGGGCCAACTGGCGTACGTGCTATCCGCGCTCCGCGTCCTGAGCGATCCGCAGGAGACACGCTACCGGCTTACGGTGGACGGCGAGGAGATGGAGCACGAGGGCATCGTTTGTTTCATCCTCAACGTGCTCAGCATCCAGATCGAGTGGTCCTTTGCCGGGACGATCAATCCCGACGACGGATTGCTAGATCTGATCCTGGTCAAGGAAGCCTCCCTGGCGGCCTTACCTGCATTACTTGAACAGAAAAACACCGAGGAGTATCTTCAGCATTGGCAGGGGCGTGAGATTACGGTGCAGCCAGATGTCGTGCAAGACGTATGGCTGGATGGAGAAGCGGGCGGCAAGACGCCGGTCACGGCGGTTCTTGTGCCTCAGGCGTTGCGGGTGGTTGTACCGTCGGGACGATGACTTTAAGATCGACGTAGGAGCGCATTGCGATGCGCCGGCCCTAGAAAATAAAAATGAGATTTAGCAAAAAGGACTCTCGCATGAAAATTGCAGATAATGTAACCGAATTGATCGGCAACACGCCGCTGGTCCGCCTGCACCGCCTGACCGAGGGCGTGGAGGCCGACGTCGTGGCCAAACTGGAATACCAGAACCCGGCGCACAGCGTCAAAGACCGTATCGGCGTAGCCATGATCCGCGACGCGGAGCAGGTGGGCACGATTAACGAAGACACGGTGATTGTGGAGCCCACCAGCGGCAATACGGGCATCGCGCTGGCCTTTGTGTGCGCCCAGCGTGGCTACCGCCTGATCCTGACCATGCCCGACTCCATGAGCCGCGAGCGGCGCAAGCTTTTGCGCGCTTTTGGCGCGGAGCTGGTACTAACGCCGGCGACGGATGGCATGGCCGGCGCTATCACCAAGGCGCAGGAGATTGCGGCGACGATGCCCAACGCCTGGATACCGCAGCAGTTCCAGAATCCCAGCAACCCGGCCGTCCACCGCGCCACGACAGCCGAGGAAATCTGGCGCGATACCGATGGGCAGGTGGACGTGGTCGTAGCAGGCATCGGCACCGGCGGCACCATCACGGGCGTGGGCGAAGTGCTGAAGGAGCGCAAGCCGCAGGTTCAGATAATTGCCGTGGAGCCGGAAGATTCGGCCGTGTTGTCGGGTGAAGAAAAGGGGTCGCACCCCATCCAGGGCATCGGCGCCGGTTTTGTTCCTGAAGTGCTCAACACGGAGATTTACGACGAGGTGGTCACGGTGCGCGGCGACCACGCCATGACGACGGCGCGACGCATGGCAACGGAAGAAGGTCTATTGGTCGGTATTTCGTCCGGCGCGGCGACGTGGGCGGCGCTGAAGGTGGCGGCGCGCGCGGAGAACAGGGGCAAGTTGATTGTGGTCATCATTCCCTCGTTCGGCGAGCGCTATCTTTCCACGCCGCTCTATGATCATCTGGAGGAATAAGTAGATGCTGGCCCGGCTACGCGAGGATATAAACGTTGTCCTGCGTTGCGATCCGGCGGCGACGAGCCGCCTGCGCGTGCTGCTCTTCTGGCCCGGCCTACATGCCTTGTGGGCCCATCGCCTGGCGCACGCGCTCTGGCAACGCAATTTGAAGCTGTTGGCGCACGCCGTCGCTTATGTCAGCCGCGGGCTGACGGGCATCGAAATCCATCCCGCAGCGCGCATCGGGCCGCGGTTTTTCATCGACCACGGCATGGGCGTGGTTATCGGCGAGACGGCGGAAATCGGCGCGGACGTGATGATGTACCATGGCGTGACCCTGGGCGGGGTCAGCTCTGAGCGCGGCAAGCGGCATCCGACTATCGAAGACGACGTGGTCATCGGGGCGGGGGCCAAGGTGTTGGGCGCCATTCGTATAGGCAAAGGTAGCCGCATTGGCGCCAACGCCGTGGTGGTCAAGGATGTGGAGCCGGAGCGCGTGGTGGTGGGTATCCCCGGTCGCGCCATCCAGCGCCACGAGCCGCAGCATCCGCAACCGGACCTGCGCCACGATGACATGCCCGACGTCGTGGAAAGCCATTTGCGTAACATGCGCGAGCGGATTGAGAAGCTGGAGAAGGCGGCGAATATCGACCCGAAATCGGTGCCGGAGCCGGACTATTACCTGTAGGGGTGAACGGGTGAGAGCATTGGGATGGCTCGGATTTTGATGGTGAGGAGATGATGCCGCGGGATTTGGGTCCTGGCTTATGGATCACAGCGATCACATTGCGCTCATAAGAGACGGCGTACCGGTTCCGGGCGGGACCTGGGCCGACTTTGGGTCGGGAACAGGGGCCTTTTCGTTGGCGCTGGCAGAGCTGATCGGCTCGGAGGCAACTCTCTACGCCATAGACAAAGATGGGGGCACGCTGCGCCGGCAAGAAGAGGCGATGCGTCGCCGATTTCCTGACCTGCAGGTGCACTACCTCGCGGCGGACTACACGCGACCATTGGATTTGCCACCGCTGGACGGGGCTCTGATGGCCAATGCGCTGCACTTCCAGCGCCGTAAGGACGGCGTCGTGCAGCACATTTACAGCTATCTGCGACCCGGCGGGCGGTTGCTCCTGGTGGAATACAACGTCGACCGCGGAAATCGATGGGTGCCCCATCCACTTTCTTTCCAGACCTGGGAAACAATAGCGCGCCGCAACGGATTTGTTGGCACCCGGCTAATGGCGACACGGCCCAGCCGCTTTCTGCGCGAGATTTACGCGGCTGTCAGCCAAAAGCCACCGCACCTGCCATCCGTCACCCAACGCTTGTGATTTTTGTCACTTGCTGCGCCTACTACCGCCTGTCTATGCTGTAAGTAGGTAGGAGTAGGCGCGCTTTTGCTTGCGTCATTCTCCAGTCTACCCGCTGCCGTGTGCCGGTAACTGTCAATTTATTTGGTTCAGGTTGGTGATCGATCATGGACCGCGAGCACACTGGCTCATCGACATCCGCACCCTATCCTCTCACTGCTCAAGCGTATAGCGACTCCGTGAGCGCGTCTGTTTTCTGACATCCAGAGCCCCGCGTCTGTTGGCGTGGGGCTCTTTCTATATAGGCAACGCCTACCGTAGGCCGTAACCGTCAGGAGGTGACCCTTGCTCGTAGCCGACGCTTTCACTAAGGAGCAGGAAGCGGCGCCCCGGCTCAGTTTTCTGGATCGTGTCATGCAGAACACGCCCGGCGATTCGCGACTGCAAATGTGTATTCAATGCGGCACCTGTGGCGGATCGTGCCCCTCAGGTCTGGACATGGACCACACGCCGCGACAGTTATTCGCCATGATACGCGCGGGCATGGAGGACGAGGTGCTGGGCAGCAACACGCCCTGGTACTGCGTGTCCTGCTACTACTGCGTGGTGCGCTGTCCCCAGGAAGTGCACATCACCGACATCATGTACACGCTGAAAAGCATGGCCATCCGCGCCAACCGCTACCAGGAGCGCGCGGCGGTCAGTTTTTCAGAGACCTTTGTCGATTACGTAGAAAACTACGGGCGCAGCTTTGAATTCGGGCTGGCGACGCGCCACTACATTCGCCACCAGCCGCTGCAGCTGATGAAAGGCGCGGCGATGGGCCTGGGCATGCTGAGCAAGGGGCGCATGGATCTGACGCCGCAGCGCATCGAGGCACAGCATCAACTCAAGGCGATCCTACAACGTGCCAAAGAATTGGAACGTGGTTCGGAGAACTACCCATGACCCACTATCTTTTCTATCCCGGTTGCTCGATGACGCGCAGCGCGCGGGCTTATCTGGATTCGTTTATGGCCCTGCGCGAGGACCTGGGTATTGACGTCGAAGAAGTGCACGACTGGAACTGCTGTGGCGCCACGGAGTACGCTGCGGTCCACGGCGGCGCGGCGCACGCGCTGGTGGCGCGTAACCTGGCGCTGGCGCAGAAACAAGTAGATGGTACGCGCACCGTGCTCGCCGGTTGTAGCGCCTGTTACCTCAACCTGATGAAGACGGAGCACATGATGCGCGACGACGCGCAGTTCGGCGAGCGCGTCAACGAGGCGCTGGCTGCTGGCGACCTGCACTACGATGCGGGCAGCGTGCTCGTGCGCCACCTACTGGATGTGATCTACAACGACGTGGGCCTGGACGCCATCCGCGACCGCGTGGCGCGACCGCTGCATGGCCTGCGCGTTGCGCCCTATTACGGCTGCATGATCGTGCGTCCTGACCCGGAACACCGCTTTAGTAGTCCTGAATATCCGCTGGAGATGGATCGTCTTTTGCGTGTATTGGGCGTAGAGATAGTCAATTACCCGTTTAAGACACAATGCTGCGGCGGGCACATGACGCAAATCAGCCCGCCGGTGGCCTACGAGCTCATTCGCCGCCTGGTACACGGCGCCGAAGAGAACGGCGCGCACCTCATCGTCACGCTTTGCCCCATGTGCCAGCTTAACCTGGACGCCTTCCAGGGCGATATGAACGACTATTTCGACACCGATTACCAGGTTCCGGTGCTGTACTTTACGCAGCTGCTGGGCCTGGCGCTGGGACACGAACCGGCGGAGCTGGGCCTGGGTCGTGAGTTTGTCAGCTCCCGCGAGGCGCTGGCCTATGCCGGCGTGGACGTGCCGCAAGAGGAAGAGGAAGCTGCCACGGCGCCGAGACGGCGCCGCCGGCGCAAGGACGATCCCACGCTACCGATGCCCACGATGCTGGAAGAGGAGGAGGCGCAGCCATGAATGAGACCCAAGCCGCCAACAACGGTCAAGAGCGCATAGGCGTCTACGTCTGCCATTGTGGCAGCAACATCGCCGGCGTGGTAGACGTGCAGGACGTCGCCGAATGGGCGCTGGAAAAGCTGGGCCGTCGCGGCGTGGTCATTGCACGCGACTACAAGTTCATGTGCTCCAGCCTGGGCCAGGAACTGATCGAAAAGGATATCGTGGAGCAGAAGTTGACGCGCGTCGTTGTTGCCGCTTGCTCCCCGCACCTGCACGAGAAGACGTTCCGCACGGCGTGCGCCAATGCCGGGCTCAACCCTTATCTGTGCGAACTGGTCTCCATTCGCGAGCAGGTTTCCTGGGTGCATAGCGACGAGGCAGCGGCGACGGAAAAGGCCAAAGCCGTCATTTCCGGCGGCGTGGAGCGCGTCATCCACCACGAGCCGCTGGAACCACTGCACGTACCCATCCATGCCGATACGCTTATCGTCGGCGGCGGCATCGCCGGCATCCAGGCCGCGCTGGAGATCGCGGAGTCCGGACACAAGGTGTACTTGGTGGAGCGCGAACCGTCGATAGGCGGGCGCATGTCGCAGTTTGACAAGACGTTCCCCACGCTGGACTGCGCCGCCTGTATCTTGACGCCAAAGATGGTCGACGTGGGCAACCATCCCAACGTGGAGCTGCTGACCTGGAGCGAAGTGGAGCGCGTGGAAGGCTACGTGGGCAACTTCACCGTGGTCGTCCGCAAGAAGCCACGCTATGTGGACGCCGAGCTGTGCACGGGCTGCGGCATTTGCGTAGAGAAGTGCCCGGTGCGGGTTGTAGACGACGTCTTTGAAGCGGGCATCGGCTATCGCAAAGCGGTGTACACGCCGTTCCCTCAGGCAGTACCTAAATACCCGGTGATCGACCCCGAAAACTGCACCTACTTCCTAAAGGGCAAGTGCAGGGCTTGCCAGATCTTGTGCCCCACAGGGGCCATCGACTTTGAGCAAGAAGAAGAACGCCTGACCGTGCAGGTGGGCAACATCATTCTGGCGACCGGCTTCGACCTTTTCGATGCCCGCCGCATCCCTCAGTACGGCTACGGGCGGCTGCCCAACGTTTTCACCAGCCTGGAATTTGAGCGCATGACGAACGCCGCGGGGCCCACCGACGGCGAGATCGTGCTGCGCGACGGCGTCACCAAACCGCAATCGGTGGGCATCATCCATTGCGTGGGCAGCCGCGACCGCAACTACAATAACTACTGCTCCGTTATCTGCTGCATGTCCAGCCTCAAGTTCGCGCATCTGGTCAAAGAGCGCACGGGCGCGGAGGTGTACAACTTCTACATCGACATGCGCACGGCGTTCAAAGATTACGACGAATTCTACCAGCGCGTGCTGGACGAGGGCGTCATCTTTGTACGCGGGCGCGTGGCGGAAGTCACCGACGCCGCGCGCCTGCCGGGAGAAGGCGGCCCTGGCGGTGGCAAACTGATCATACAGACGGAAGACACCCTCGCCGGTCGCCAACGGCGCATCCCGGTGGACATGGTTATCTTGTCTGCCGGCCTGGAGCCGCGCCGTGACGCCGAAGAGGTGGCTCACACGTTTGGCATCTCTTGCAGCGCTAACGGCTGGTTCATCGAAAAACATCCCAAACTGGATCCCATCTCGACCATGACCGAGGGCATCTTCATCGCCGGCGCGGCGCAGGGCCCCAAGGACATCCCCGCCAGCGTGTCGCAAGGCGCGGCCGCCGCGGCGCGCGTCTTAAACCGCATCGGCAGCGGCGAGATTGCCCTGGAGCCGGTGCGCGCCACGGTGGACGCCGAGCGCTGTTCGGGCTGTCGCATCTGCAACGACCTGTGCCCCTTCGGTGCCATCTCCTTCTTGGAAGAGCAGGGCGTCACCGAAATCAACCATGCCCTTTGCCAGGGTTGCGGCACCTGCGTGGCGGCCTGTCCCGCCGGCGCCATCAGCGGCACGGTCTTTAGCAACGAGCAGGTGATGTCGCAGATTGAGGGGCTGTTGCTGTTAAATGTCGCACGGGAATCTGAATATGTGGAAGTGTGACATGTAGATGTGTGCGCCCGAACTGCGTTCGGGACGTCGTGTGTAGAGTGTACGCAACCTCCGGTTGCCCCACATTCTACACGCCACACACCACACTCCACATGACAAGGGAAACGACCATGACCCAACCATACGAACCCACCATCATCGGCTTCACCTGCAACTGGTGTAGCTACCGGGCTGCGGACACGGCGGGCACGGCGCGCATGAAGTACCCGCCCAACGTGCGCCTGATTCGCCTCATGTGCTCCGGGCGGCTCGATCCGGCGTTTGTGCTCAAGGCCTTTGCCGGCGGTGCCGACGGCGTGCTGGTCACCGGTTGTCATCCGGGTGACTGCCACTACCTGGAGCAGAATTACAAAGCGCTACGCCGCTTCCAACTCCTGCGCCGTACGCTGACGCAGATGGGTCTCGAGCCCCAACGCCTGAAGCTAGTGTGGGCCAGCGCCGCGGAGGGCTTGCTGCTGACGAGGGAAATCAGCGCCATGGTGGAGGAGGTGCGCGCGCTGGGTCCGCTGAATTGGCCCGCGCGCGTTAACGGCCAGAGAGGCGTGGAGACGCAAAGTGAGACGGAGCGAGAGGCCGGCGAACAAGAAGCGGAGGTGAGGGTATGAGCGCGACGAGCAGTACAAACGGCGACAGCAAACCAAAATTTGCCATGTACTGGGCGGCCTCCTGCGGTGGTTGCGAAATCGCCGTGCTGAACATCCACGAGAAGATCCTGGACGTAGACGCGAACTTCGAGGTCGTCTTCTGGCCCGTGGCCATGGATGCCAAGGTCAAAGACGTGCAGGCCCTGCCCGATAAATCGATCACCCTGACGTTATTCAACGGCGGCATTCGCAACGAAGAGAACGAGCACATGGCGCGCCTACTGCGACAGAAGTCGCAGATAATGGTGGCCTTCGGCTCCTGCGCTTGCGAGGGTTGCATTCCCGGCCTGGCTAATTTCTCCAGCCGGGAGCAGATTTTCGAGGCTGTGTATGATACACCGTCCACCGAGAATCCGGACCGCCTGCGTCCGCAATATCGCTTCCCCGCCCCTGAGGGCACGCTGACGATTCCCCAGTTTCAGCCGCTGCTGCGCACGCTAGACCGGGTTGTCGACGTGGACTACTTCATGCCCGGCTGTCCGCCAGAATCGCACCAGATCGCCGCCGTCGTGGACCTGGTCATCCAGGCCCTGCACGGCGAGGCACAGTTGCCGCCGCCAGGCAGCGTCATCGGCGCCGGCGTGTCCACAGTCTGTGATGAGTGCGCGCGCACGCGCAATGTGAAGAAGATCCGCGCCTTCCGTCGCATTCACGAAGTCGCAGAGGTAGATCCCGACCTCTGCCTCTTGGAGCAGGGCATCTTGTGCAACGGTCCCGCCACCCGCGACGGTTGCGGCGCGCTGTGCCCGGCGGCGGGCGCCGCCTGCATCGGCTGTTACGGGCCGGCGCAGGGCGTGCTGGATTACGGCGCGCGGATGATGAGCGCCGTGGCCTCGGTCATTGACAGCCGCGATCCCCAAGAGATCGACGCCATTCTGGACGGCATACCCGATCCGGCCGGCTCTTTCTACCGCTTCAGCCTGGCGCACTCGCTGCTGCGCGCAGGGAAAGTAAATGAGGCAGCACCTTGAATTGCATCGAATGAGCGCGAATGTGCGCGAATTAGAAGAAAAGAATTCGTGTTAATTTGTGTAAATTCGATGCAAAGATCTATTAGACCAAAGGAATTTGTATCAATTCGCGCAAAATAGATGCAAAAACCGATCACGGAGACGAGAAGATGACGCGCATAACAATCGACCCCATCACACGCCTGGAAGGGCACGGCAAGATCGAGATATTCCTCGACGAACA
>CAYSMQ010000149.1:0-10496 GCA_964432035.1 uncultured Ardenticatenaceae bacterium | reverse complement strand
CGCGCGCCTGCGGCGCCAGCAATACACGCCTCATTTTGCGCCACGTGGTGCCCAATGCCATCTATCCCACGCTCGTATACCTGAGCCTGGATATGGGCGCCATCGTGCTCAACTTCGCCGCGCTCAGCTTTCTGGGCATCGGCGTGCAGGTGGGATATGCCGACTGGGGCCAGATTGTGAGCCACGCCCGCGATTGGATCCTGACCCTCGACCAGCACTGGTACATCATCGTCTATCCTGGCCTGGCCCTGCTGCTCTACGGCCTCGGCTGGAACCTTCTGGGAGACGCGCTGCGCGACGTCATGGATCCGCGCATGCGCGGCGGACGCTAAGATAATCGGGTCGCCCCAATGACGCGTCGCCGTTGTCTGTGGGCGTTCATCGCTACCACAATTCTTGCTTCCGTCTTACTCGCGCCTGCCGCGAGGAGGGCGCAGAGCGTTGCTCACGCCCAGACAGACCCCACGCCGGCCGTTTCCCATCCCACGCCTACGCCGTCCATCACTGCCTCGCCGGCGGCCATGCCCACGCCAGATCGCCTTGCGCCACCGCCCACCGCAGAGAATCCGACACAGGCCGACGAAGGCGCACAAATCTATTGGCTCTACTGCCAACCCTGCCACGGCGACCGCGGGCAAGGGCTCACCGACGAGTGGCGCGCCCAATATCCCGAAGATCACCAGAACTGCTGGACCTCCGGCTGTCACGGCGACCGTCCTTATGAAAACGGCTTCACCCTGCCTACCGAGGTGCCGCCCGTAACCGGCCCGGACAGCCTGCAGAACTTCGAGCACATGGGTCTCGTGCTTTCCTATATGAGCAGCGCCATGCCTTACAATGCACCCGGTAGCCTTGAAGAAGAAGAGTACCTGGCCATCGCCGCCTATCTAGCGCGCGAACACGGCATTTGGGATGGCGCGCCGCTGCGCCAGGATAACGCCGCAGCCTTACGCCTGCGGCCGGCTGCCCCAACGACGCCGGCAACGACGGCGCCCGAAGCGGCACAATCCGACGATCCCCAACAATCTGTTGCGCCTGCCGCCCGCTCGCCCGGCCTCTGGCTCTTAGCTATAATCTCCCTCATCATCATTGCACTGGGCGGGGTGCTGTGGCGCCGGAGAGACCGCGCGTAGGATTCTCTCCTCCGGCCTCTTGGCGACGACTGCGGTGATTCCCAGGCAAGCAATTCGGAGAAAATCGTGGATAACAATGAACTCGCGCAGCGCCGTATTCTAACCCGGCTGGCTCTCTTAAACGGCCTCATCATCGGCCTGGCGCTGGCTGCCGGACTCTGGTTGCCTGCCATTATTTCCCTGATCGGCGTCCCTACCTCGCCCCTGCAATTCGCTGCGATTGCCGCCGGCGCCTTTCTCGTCATCGCGCTGTGCACCCTCGCAGGTTGGATCACGGGGCGTCTGAATAATATCGTCCTTACCTTTCTCACTTGGCTGATTTCAGGTGCGTTCATCACCCTCATCCTCGCCTACCGCTCTCAACAGCTCTCAAACCTGCTCGTCTGGCTTCTGGAACCCGCACTCTACGGCCGGACCGTTTTTCCGCCAAATGCGGCCCCTATTGCGGGCATCATTATCTCCGGCCTGGTCCTGCTACTTGCCCTGGGTCTGCTTGCTCTGCTCCAGCAATATAGACTGGAAGGCCTCGTCGGCGAGTGGCAGCCCGGCGAGAGACTTACGACCTGGGCCTGGCTGGTCCTTCTGCTGCCCGGCGCCCTGGTGCTTGTTGCCGCGCTGGTCACCGGCAGCATCTTCGGCGCCGGCGCTACCTCCCGAGAGCTCCAAGATCTGGAAAGAGCCATTGAGGTCGCCCGCACCTACGACGGCGATTTGTTCGCCCGCGGCCTCGAGGAAGGAATCAACTATGCCGCCCTACGCAACGTGCAGGATCAGCTGGGACCCCATTACACGCTGACCGTTGCTGGAACCGATCCCCAACTGAGCCAGACCACCGTCACTGCCCATTTCGACAATGGCGCCTGGATCAACTGCCGCTTCATCAACCAACAACTGACCTTCTGTGACGACGCCTCGGCGCCCTATACGCTTGGCTTCAGCGCCCTGATCACCGCACGCGATCCTGACTGCGAAGACTGCCTGCCACAGGCAGACGACGAGTGGACCAGATGGCTTGCCGAGCGCCGCAATGCCCTGGGCACCGACCCGCAAATCAGTTTCGTGCGTCAGCGTGGGGCCCACGTCCTCATGCGCGCCGCCGCGCCCGGCGGTGCATTTGCCGTCACCTGCTGGTTTGAAGGCATCGATCCTGTGCGTCTGCTCAGCTGCGAAGAAGTGCAACCATGAGTCCCTGGATGCAGTTCCTGTTGCGCCGCCTGGCAGCCATTCCGCTGACGCTGCTCATCGTCACAGCTGCACTCTATGGTGCCTTCATGCTCTCTTCGCCAGAAGAGCGCGCTCAGCTCTATTTGCCGCCCAATCTGCCGCGCGTCACGACGCCTGAAAAGCTTCAGAACGTCATCGACAGCGTCATTGCCCAACATGGCCTAAACGATCCCTATCCCCAGCAATATGCGCGCTGGCTGGGTCGCCTGCTGCGCGGCGAGTGGGGTTGGAGTCCAGTCTTGCAAGGCGATGTACTAGAACTCCTTATACAGCGCGCCCCCGTCACCATCGAATTAGCCCTGTTTAGCGTGCTCTTGCTCATACCGATGGGACTGATTGCCGGCGTTCTCGCCGGCTGGTGGGAAGGCAGCCGCCTGGACAATGCCCTGCGCCTGTCCGCCTTCGTCGCCACATCTATTCCGCCCTTTATCCTCGGCCTTTTCCTGCTCTCCATCTTTTACGTCGGCCTCTATTGGTTCCCGCCCGGCCGTACCGGCATTGTAGAACTTTCCTTGCAAACCGTGGGCAACTTCCGGCACTATACCGGCTTTCTCGTGCTGGACGGCATTCTCAATCGTCGCCCCGATGTCGTCCTCGACGCCTTGCGCCACCTCGTCTTGCCCGTCTTGACGCTCAGCCTCGTCCACTGGGCCACCCTCACTCGCATCACGCGCGCCGCCATCATCGACGTCAAGGATCAGGAGTACATCATGTCTGCCCGCGCGCGCGGCCTTCTCAGGCGCTCCGTCGTCTGGCGTCACGCCTTCCGCAACGCGCTTGGTCCTTCACTTACCAGCAGCGCACTATCGGCCGCATCGCTTATTACCGGCGTCTTCGTCATCGAAGTTATTTTCGGGCTCAAAGGCCTCTCCGATCTCATTATCCGCGGCGTGCAGGGTGCGCCCGACGCGCCATTGGCCATGGGCTTTGCCGTCTTCAGCGTTATGCTCGTGTTACCTATCATGTTCATTCTTGACATCATACGGGCCTGGGTGGACCCGCGCCTGCGCGCGGAGGCCGAAGAATGAAGCGCCGCAGCTTAAGGCACCTGGGACGCCGCTCCAACCTGTTGGGCATCGCCATTGTTGCTCTCTTTGTGCTCGTGGCCATTTTCGCGCCCGTTCTGGCGCCGCCCGAAAATCCCGAAAACCCGGTTCCCTATAAAGCCACCGGCGAGCGCTTTGATCGCATCCCCAATCCGCCCAACGCAGAGCATCCCTTGGGCACGACCCCGCGGCGCTTTGACGTGCAGTTCAGAGGTATCGCGGCCCTGAACGCTGACAACACCTCGGATAGCCCACAGATAGACGTCTATTACACGCTTATCTGGGGCGCGCGCTCCGCCCTGCGCCTTGGTCTCCTCGTCGTCTCCATCACCGCCACGCTGGGCATTCTTGTCGGTCTCATTAGCGGTTATCTCGGCGGCCTCGCCAGCAGCTTTGCCATGCGCGTGACCGACGCCTTCCTCGTCTTTCCCGTCATCGCCGCCGTGTGGCTCTTCGACCGCGCTATTTTCTTTGGTTTCGACGTCCGCACGTTCAACCCCCAGCCGCCCGACCCCCGCCTCTTCGACCTCATTCTGCAACGCCTGGACCTCACGCCCGTCATCGTCGCCCTCATCGCCTTCTCTTGGATGCCTTACGCGCGCATCATCAATAGCGAAGCCCAACGCCTCAAACAGACCGATTTCGTACAGGCCGCCCGCTCTCTCGGCGCCGGCGGCCGGCGCATCATTTTGCGCCACATGTTGCCCAACGCCATTGCCCCCGCCATCGTACTCGCCGCCCGCGACGTGGGCAGCATCGTCATCCTCGAATCGGCATTTACCTTCATCGGTCTCACGGGCAGCGGCGCCTGGGGCGTGCTACTCGCCGGCGGACGCGACTACGTCATCGGCGTTGGCGGTAATCCCTTCACCTATTGGTGGACGTTTCTACCCGTGGCCCTGGCCCTTATCCTGTTCAGCATCGGCTGGAATCTGCTCGGCGATGGCCTCAACGACTGGCTCAACCCCCGTAGCTAAGATTCAATAGGTGCTGTGGCCGATCTCCTGACCGCGCCACCGGCCGACCTAAGCTTGCGTATCATCCAAAAACGATCCCGCGCTCACAAAAACATCTCGCAGCCAATCCACCGCCTGCACGTCGTCCACGTACACGCCGTTGCGCGGTCCCGAAGAGTGGATCATGCGCCAGCCCCCCAGGCTCATGCCCACGTGCGAGATGCGACGATGTCCCTTGCCGCTGCCGAAAAAGAGCAAATCGCCCGGCGCGAATGGGGGCTCCACTGCTTTTGCCGCGTCGCGCTGCATGTCCGCGTCGCGTGGAATGGTCACGCCACTCAAGCGGTGCAGCAATTGCACATATCCCGAGCAGTCGATGCCCATCACCGAAATGCCGCCCCATGAGTAGGGAACGCCAATATATCCGTGGGCGTCGGTCGCCATCTGTTCCCGCCGCTGCCCACCTCGCGGCAACGCGTCACACGCCCGCAAAGTTGCCATCGGCAGCCAACCACGCTTAAAACCGGGCAGGGTCACGCGTCCCCAGCCATTCTGCACCTCCGTCACGCTTACGCCCGTGCCCGCCACCAACCGGCTTACAAGCTGCGCGTCGTCGTCCGCGCCCGGCTCCTCATAAAGCAACGCCCGCGGCGCCGCCACCAGATGCGTCGACGCCGGCGGCGCTTCTTCCGTCATGTAGCGCGCCGAAACCCAGCCCAGATAGCCATCCGCCTGCCGCGCGTACACCCACCCATCCTGCTCGCGCAACCGTTCTACCTGCCAGCCCGCCGCGAGCTGGCTCCACGTTTCCGACCCACCCGACGGCCCGCTTTTCAGGTCCGTCAAATTGGTGGCAACCGTCAACATCGTCGGCTGCTCTTTTCGCAGCACCTCCACGCCCTCGCTACGTATCTCAAGCTCCGGAAACGCCTCCCCCAGCGCCTCCCGCACCGCCTCCAGCGTACGCCCATCCAACACGCGCCCCGTCAGCGCGCAAGCCCCATCCGTCACTTCCCCAACCTCCACCTCAAAACAATGTACCCGCCCATCCCCAAACCGCTCCCCCACCTCGGCAACCGTTTTCCTGATCTCGTCAATCACTATACCAATCTCCAATCAGGCGACCGCAGACCGCGAACCGCAGACCGCTAAAAGCCTTCAATCTCCAATAAACTAATCTCCAATCTCCAGTCTCCAGTCAACCAATCCCCAATCTCCAATCTCCAATCTCTAATCCTAATCTCTCTTCTCCACCCCAATCCCCGCCCGCCTCGGAACCACCACCCGCCCCCCGTCACCATATTCCACCCCCTCAAACGGATCATTCGCCACCAACAATGGCGCGTCCAGGTCCAGCCACTCCGCCAGCCCTGCCAGATGCGCCACAGCCGTCACACCCAGCGACGTCTCCACCATGCAACCCAACATGATGCGCAAACCCGCCTCGCGCGCCTCGCGTATCATTCTCAGCGCCGGGGCCAGGCCGCCTACCTTCATCAACTTGATATTGATGGCCTGCACGCCCGCCGCTGCCAGCTGCCGCACGTTTTCCAGCGTCTGCACGGACTCATCGGCCACCACCGGCACGTCCAACGCCGCCTGCACCTGGCCCATGCCGCGAATATCTTCACGCGCCGTCGGCTGCTCCACAAGCGCCAGCCCATAGGGCAGCAACTCGCGCAGCCGCGCCACCGCTTCCTCCGGCGCCCACGCCGCATTGGCGTCAATATACAGCTTCGCGTCCGGCCTCGCCTCCCGCACCGCTGCCACTCGCGCTACATCGTCGTCGCTTCCCAGCTTTAACTTCAATATCGGATAATCGGCCAACGCTTGCGCCTGACGCGCCATCTCCTCCGGTTCGTCAATGCCGATTGTAATTGCCGTCGCTAACGCCGGCGGCTGCGGCAGACCCAACACCTCGAACAGCGGCTGCCCGCGCCGGCGACCGATGCGATCGTGCAGCGCCAGGTCCAGCGCGCAGCGCGCCGGCGCCGGGCCGGCGTTGCCCACCCAGCCCTCGATTTCCTCTGGCGCTTCCGGGAAGGGCTCCTCGCGCCGCGCTGCCGCCTGCCAGAAGCGCGCCATCTCCTCCGTCGCCACGCCATAGTAAGGCGGAATCGTCCCTTCGCCCCATCCCTCGTCATTCTCCAGACGCAGCCAGTGCGCCGTTCGCGTCGTGCTCACACCATACGAGACCTGAAAAGGATTCCGCAACGCCAGCGTGATTTTCTGCCACGTCAATCGATCCGCGCCTGCCATTAAGTGTGCCTCCTCACAATGCCTTAAGTACCTTCTCCGGTAGCGCCTGCTCCGCCGCCACCATCTCTTGCCAGGACTGCCGCCGGCGAATCACGTGCAGACTGCCGTCCGGCGTCTGCATTAACTCCGCGCTCTGAGGGAACGAATTGTAATGTGTTGCCGACATCGCCGCGCCATAGGCGCCCGTATCTTCTACGACCAGCGCGTCGCCCACGCACGGCTCCTGCAACCGGCGTGGCTCAAGTCGCTCCGGATCGCCCGGCGCCGGCGTCAACACGTCGCCGCTTTCGCAGCAATGTCCCACGACGACAAAATTTCGTTCGCCCCCTTCGCTATTGTCTCCATCATCCCGCTCTCCCGAGCGCACCAGGCGTAACCCGTGCACCGCGCCGTAGAGCGTGGGGCGCAAGGTGTCCGTCATACCGCTGTCCACCACCACAAAACGGTAACCGTCCCGCCCCGTATCCTTCACATCTATCACTGTGCTCACAATGGCCCCCGCGTGCGCCACCAGGTAAGTGCCTGGCTCAATTTCCAGGTGCAGGGCGCGTCCCGCCGCGTCTTCCTCGCGAAAACGGCGCAATTGCTCGCCGATGGCCTCTCCCACAGCGTGCAGATCCGTTTCCACCTCACCCGGCGCGCGGGCCACCTTGAACCCGCCGCCCAGATTCACCGTGTGCACCTCTGGCAGTTGGTGCGCCAGCCGCAGCGTCATCTGCGCGCAGCGCTGCCATACGGCTGCATCTGCCCCTGACCCTATATGGCTGTGCAGGCGCGTAATGCGCAAATCGTACGCCCGTTGGATCTCAAAGACCTGCCCCAGCTGCTCGTGCCAGATGCCAAAGCTAGACGCCGGGCCGCCCACATTCGTGCGCCGGCTATGGCCCGAGCCCAGACCCGGATTCAGGCGGATGCTCAGCTCTCCGCCGGGAAACAGATCGCCAAACTGGCGCATCTGGTGTAGCGACGTGGCGTTGAACTGCATGCCCGCGTCCACTAGCGCTGCCAGATCATCCGGCAACTCCTGCGCCGTCAGCTGCACCCGCGCCAAATCGATTCCTGCCTCTCGCGCCCGATAGACCTCAAAACCGCTGCTGGCATCGACGTGCAGGCCCATCTCGTCAAAAATGCGCAGAATGGCCCCGTTGGGGCACGCTTTCATCGCGTAGCGCACGGTCAGGCCAAAGGGCGCCGGCATGCTAAGCGCGCGTCCGGCTGCCTGCACCAGCGTTGCCATGTCGTACACGTGAACTGGTGTTCCGAAGCGCGATTGAATGGCGCGCACGGTATCATCTGCAAGAAAATGTCCCATATCGCAGCTAAGTATAGTAGCTTTCATGTCGCGGTCGAATCTATGCGCTTCGCGTTGTCCCTATGACGGGCAGGCGCTATAATGGCACAACGAATCAAGACGGAATCCCTGTCGGCGCCCAACTACAGATGATTTGCCCTTATTGGTCGTGTACGCACATCAACCGTCGTCAGTCTAGTTGTCAGATAGCCCGGCGTAGTCCTCGGTGACTCCAATATGTCACCTTGTTGACACCCTCCTACCATTCGTCTATATTTGTTGTAGAATGGACTCTAGGGGAAAATCCGGCGCCAGGTGCCTGCGCCGGTCACATCTGACACAAAGAGCAAGAAGGATTGTATATGGCTCCTTTACTAGAAGTGCGCAATCTGGTCACACGCTTTTACACTGAGGAAGGTGTTGTAAATGCCGTCAACGGCATTTCATACACCCTCAATGAAGGCGAATCGCTGGCCATCGTGGGAGAGAGTGGCTCCGGCAAGTCGGTGAGCGTTCTGTCCGTTATGGGTCTCATTCCCTCCCCGCCCGGCCGCATTGAAGACGGCGAAGTCATTTTTAACGATCGCGACTTGCTCAAACTGTCGCCGGCCGAAATGCGTCGTGTTCGCGGTCGTGAAGTGTCCATGATTTTCCAGGACCCCATGACCTCTCTCAACCCGGTCCTGAACATTGGGCGCCAGATGACAGAGGGCCTGAAGCTGCACCTGGGCATGAACGACAACCAGGCGCGCCAACGCGCCGTCGAAATGCTCAATCTCGTGGGCTTGCCCAACGCCGACGACCGTCTCAGCGACTACCCACACCAGTTTTCCGGCGGCCAACGCCAACGTATCATGATCGCCATGGCCCTTGCCACCAATCCCGCCCTGCTCATCGCCGACGAGCCGACCACGGCCCTCGACGTCACCATCCAGGCCCAGATTGTAGAACTGGTCAAACAGCTCCAGGAAAAACTGGGCATGGCCATCATCTGGATCACGCACGACCTTGGCGTCGTCGCCGGCATGGTCGAAGATATTGCCGTCATGTATGCTGGCTATATCGTGGAAAAGGGCTCCGTCCGCGACATTTACCGCAAACCCGCCCATCCCTATACCCTGGGCCTCTTACAGTCAATTCCAAAAGTGGATGATACGACGCGGCAGCGGCTGGCATCAATCGAAGGACTCCCACCCGATCTGCGGCAGGAATTTGATCACTGTCCCTTCGCGCCGCGTTGTCCCTATGTCGTCGACAGGTGCTGGGAAGAGAACCCGCCGCTTCTGCAAACAGGACGCAGGCAGGAATCCGCTTGCTGGGAATACGAAACAGTCCTAACAGAACCATCGCGCTTTGGAGTCGAAGCATGAGCCAACCAAATGGAAGTGAGGGAAAAGAGGTACTGGTTGAGATTCGTAATCTGAAGAAATACTTCCCCATAAATCGCGGCGTGTTCCGGCGACAGGTTGGCGCCGTACAGGCCGTGGACGGCGTCACCTTTAATATCTACAAAGGCGAGACGTTGGGTCTTGTGGGCGAGAGTGGCTGTGGAAAATCGACCACGGGTCGCACCATTCTACAGCTGTTGGAGCCAACAGACGGACAAGTCTTCTTCGAAGACAAGGAACTTACCTCGTTAAGCAAGAGCGAAATGCGCCGCGCCCGCCGCGACATGCAAATGATCTTCCAGGATCCCTATGCCTCGCTCAACCCGCGCCTGACCGTGGGCAGCATCGTTTCCGAGTCCCTCGAAATTCACAGCATCGGCAACCGGCGCAGCCGTAAGGAGCGCGTTCAGGAATTGCTGCGACTGGTAGGGCTCAATCCCTATTTTGTCAATCGTTACCCGCACGAGTTTTCCGGCGGTCAGCGGCAGCGCATTGGCGTGGCTCGCGCGCTTGCCAGCAATCCCTCCTTCATCGTGGCCGATGAGCCCATCTCGGCCCTGGACGTTTCCATTCAGGCTCAGGTCGTTAACCTGCTGGACGATCTGAAGAGCGAGCTGGGTCTGACTTATCTCTTCATTGCCCACGACCTATCCATGGTTCGCTATATCAGCGACCGTGTGGCGGTCATGTACCTGGGGCGTATTGTCGAGCTGAGTGACCGCAATGAGGTGTACCAACGACCCTTACATCCCTATACCCAGGCGCTCCTTTCGGCGATTCCCATTCCCGATCCTGAAAAAGAAGACCAGCGCCAGCGCATGATCCTCAAAGGCGACGTGCCCAGCCCGGCGAACCCACCGCAGGCCTGTCGCTTCCACCCACGTTGCCCCTATGCCACGGAAATCTGCTCCGAAGTCGATCCGGAATTCCGCGACCTGGGCACAGAGGACAATCCCCACTGGGTTGCCTGCCACCATGCAGAGAAGTTCATGTGAACCTTCGCAGCGCTATTCCAGGGTTACTCCTGGTATTTGTCGCTACCCTCTCTTTTCTCGGTGCCTGTGAAGCAAAAACTGTTGAAGTAACGCGCATTGTCACCGAGACCGTCATCGTGGAAGGTGAGACAATTGAGGTAACGCGCATGGTGACCGCAGAGGTCGAGGTCACGCGCGTCGTGGAGTCGCAAACCGAGAGGGACG
>CAYSMQ010000148.1:0-10559 GCA_964432035.1 uncultured Ardenticatenaceae bacterium | reverse complement strand
GGCTTTGCGCGACGGCGGCAAGGTCCAGAACGTGCGCGTGCTGCAAACGGGCCTGTTCAACTGCTACCGCGCCCTCAACGCCGCCGGCGACCCTCGCGCTTCTGACATTCTGCAACAGGCAGCGCAACATCTGCAAAGCCAGGCGCAGAAGATAATGGACGCCGACCTGCGCCGTTCTTTCTTGCAGAACGTGGAAGAGCACCGGTTGATAATGGAAGCCGGGAACAAGCAACCGTAACGAACCGGCGTCACTGCCCTAGCCGATCACATACCGCCCCTCTTGTTCGGTCAAGCGCCCACTTCGATAATGACGCTACCCTTCTTGCGCCCGGTTTCCACATAGCGGTGAGCCTCGGCAATCTGCGCCAGCGGATAAGTCCTGTCTATTACGGGCTTTATCTCCCCCGCTTCCAGGTGTTCTTTGAGGAAAAGCAGGTTCTCTCGGCGGCTACCCGTGTATTGGGCCATGATTTCGTCGCGACGCGCGATGAGGTTCCACAGCCCGCGAAGTTGTTGTCGGGAGCCGGGGTTGGCTGTCAGGTAACGCCCGTTGGGCTTTAGCGCGCGTTTGCTGTGGTCGGGCGAACTGCTACCGACGACGTCAAAAATAAGGTCGTAGGTCTGGCCGCGTTGCGTGAAATCTTCCAGCGTGTAATCGACGGTGTGGTTGGCGCCAATGGCGCGCAACATATCTAACTTATCGCTGCTATCGACGGCGGTTACCTCGGCGCCATAGTATCGTGCAAGTTGCACAGCAATGGTTCCGATGCTGCCGCCGGCGCCGTTGACGAGTACGCTCTGCCGGGGTTGGATGTCTGCCGGTCGCAAGTATTGGCAGGCTTCAAGGCCGCCAAGAGGCACGGCGGCGGCCTCCTCATAGGTCAGGTTGGCCGGTTTATTGACCACCGTCCCGTCTTGGGGGAGGCAGGTGTATTCGGCGTAAGCGCCAAGATTGAACCCGGTGGCGGCGAAGACGGGGTCGCCCTCCTCAAAGAGGGTGACATCTTTGCCCGTTGCTTCCACGACGCCGGCCAGTTCCTGGCCCAGAATTCTTAATCTTGTAGGTCTGATAAGGCCGGCATAGATGCGCATAGGTAGCAGGAAGACGGTGATGGGTCTGAAGCGGCGCAGCTCGCAGTCTCCCATCGTTACGGTTGTGGCGTGTATGCGGATGAGCAGCTCGTTGTCGCCGGGAGTGGGTTTTTCGACCTCCTGCAACTGAAGGGCGTCGGGCGGTCCGTATTTTGTCCATATGGCGGCTTTCATGGAAAATCCTCGTGGCGTTTTGACGCGATCCTCGTCTAGTATCGTTTACGAGAAAAGCGCAGCCCGGGTTGCGTGGCCCTGACATGCCTGGGAAGCATGTCAGGGCCAGTGGCGAGCGAGGGGAGCGCCAGTGAACGATGGCGCTCCCCTCTGACCTTTCAAACGGTTGCCATTAGCTCTTGTGAATCTTGATACTGCCGCCACCCAGGGACTGTTGTGAACCGTTGTCGTAGACGACTACCTCAAAACCGTTTTCCTCATACCAGATCTTGATGCGGAAGGTGTCCGGGCTGTCATCATCGGCCGTAATCATGAACTTGTAACTGCCCTGTCCATTGATCGTGCCTTCGCCCTTGAACTGTGCCGTGTTACCGGCTACCACCAGCCATTCGTAGCTGGTGCTGTGGAAGTTGAGATCGCCAGCCTGAAACTGGAATTGGGTGTTGCCATCGGGCACATTGGCGCCCTTCTTGTACTTAGCGACGAAACCGAAGTTGGCTTTGCCGGTCAGAGAAGGATCGGCCGTGTAAGCGCCTGCCGGCGAGTCGAACCAACCGCCGCCGGTGACGAAGCCGCCACTCGGGTCGTAGACCACTACATACTGGTAGACCGATTCGTTAGAAAGCGCGCTGTCGTCGTCGGTCACGGTCAGCTTGACGGTGTAAACACCGGGCACGCTGTAGCCGTGGCTGTCATTGACTGAGCCAGAGCCGGCACCTTGAGTAACCGTGCCTGTCGTTGTGCCATCACCCCAATCCCAGGCGGCTGTGTGCGTATCGAGCGCGCCGGGATCGGTGAAATCTGCGCCGGCATTAATTGCGGTATTCACCGGCACCAGGGCCACGTCTACGCTGATCGCGCCTACGGTCGGCGCCACGTTACTCACCGTGACTGAGGCAGCGCTGCTAACCGATTCTGTTCCATCGCCGACCGCAAGCGTGGCGGTGTAACTGCCGTTGTCCGCGCAGGTCAGGGTGGGGTTGAGGGCGCCGGCATTATCGAAACTGCACAGGGTTGAACTCACGCTCCAGGCATAGGTGAGCGTGTCTCCAACATCCGGGTCGGAGGCGCTGGCGCCGTTTAGCGCGATGGCAGACCCTTCGTCACCGCTGTATGATCCGCCGGCATCGACTGTTGGCGGGCTGTTGATCGGGTAGCAGGCAATTGCCCCTGCCTCTGAGGTGAAGCCGCTGGCGCACATCGTTTGTTCCGTGGCGCCGCTCGTGTCGACAAAGTATCCAGGGTCAGCGAGCAAACATAAAGTTGCGCCGGCATTGGGCTGGTAAGAGCCAGCGGAACAAGCGGTTGCGCTTGTGGCTCCTTCTGTATCGACAAAGGTGCCGGGAGCGGCGGGCTGACAGGCAATCGCAGCGAAGCTGTCAGAGAAAGTGCCAACGTCACAAAGGGACGCTTGTAACGCCCCACTAACGGCCACGTATGTACCGGGCTGGGCTGGTTCACAGGCAAAAGCGCCATAAAAGCCCGGGGAACAGCTGACGGCGCGGCTGGCGTCAAACGGGAAGGCGTCGTCCCCATCAGCCACCCCATCATTGTCGTCGTCGGGGTCGCAGGCATCCCCCAACCCATCGTTGTCATAGTCGGCCTGGTCCGCATTTGCATCGGCGGTACAGTTGTCGTCGGCATCAGAAACACCGTCCCCATCTTGATCTGCATCTGCATCTGCAACCAGGGCCAGAGAGTGAATGAAGACAGCAGAGATGGCGGTGACGCCGCTCAGACCGGCGGGGACGGTGGCTTGACCAAAAACATTACCCCCCCAGGCGACGACCGTTCCGTCACTCTTCAGAACCAGATTGTGAACGGTGCCAGCAGAGATGGCGGTGACGCCGCTCAGACCGGCGGGGACGGTAGCTTGACCTTGAGCATCATACCCCCAGGCGACGACTGTGCCGTCACTTTTCAACGCCAGACCGTGATAACTGCCTGCAGAGATGGCGGTGACGCCGCTCAGCCCGGCGGGGACGGTGGCTCGACCGTCAGGATTATACCCCCAGGCGACGACGGTGCCGTCACTTTTCAACGCCAGACTGTGATAAATATCTGCAGAGATGGCGGTGACGCCGCTCAGCCCGGCGGGGACGGCCGTTTCACCAAAATCATTATCCCCCCAGGCGACGACTGTGCCGTCATTTTTCAACGCCAAACTGAAGTTGATTCCGCCGCCGGTGGCGATGACATCACTCAGCCCGGCGGGGACGGTAGCTTGACCGGATCCATTATATCCCCAGGCGACGACCGTTCCAGATCCACCATCTGCCTGGGCCGGGCTCGGGCCGCCACTAAACAGCGCCAGAAACAGCAACATGCCGACCAGCAGAGGGATCGACCATTGATTACGAAGGTTTGTTTTCATTATCATGATTGTTTTTCCTTTTGAGCTTCCTTGTCACATCAATTTTCAACCTGCTTTACCTTCAGCATGCACGCTCGACCTCTACATAGGCTCTCCTTTCTCCAGTCGCAGCAGATAGCAGATAAGCGCTTCAATATCGGCAAAGTGCAGCACGATGCTCTCGTCCTCCACCGCCTGTAAGCGGGCGCGCCACCGGCCGTTGTCACTTTCCTGCCACAGCCGGAGAAGATAAGATTTGTACCGCGCCTTTCTTTTTGTCATAATGGTTACAGTCTGGCCTGTCCCCATTACTTCACCATTACTTGACCGCTAATGATCATAAATGAAGCGCCCCTGCAACTGCAGTTTTTTGGCCGATTCCGGGCGGTCCGTTCCGGTCAATCCGAGTTGCCCAGGCCGCAGCGCAAGGTGATCGGGTTGCTGGCCTTTCTGGCGCTCGAAGCGGGGCGCGCCCACAGCCGGGAAACCGTGATGGGATTGCTGTGGCCGGAGTTGCCAGAGGCAAAGGCGCGCAACAACCTGCGGGTCTCACTGGCGCGGCTACGCGAATGGCTGGGCATAGTGGCGCTACCTGCTTCGTCCCTGAAAAGCACGCGCACCGACATCCAATTTCAATTAAGCGAGGCAGTTACCACAGACGTGGCAGCTTTTCAGACCCGGCTGGCCGCTACCGAAAGCCACGTGCACAGCAGCCGCGCTCATTGCGCTGACTGCCAGGAGTGGCTATCAGTGGCCGTAGAGAACTATCGCGGGCCTTTGCTGGAGGGCTTCTTTCTCAGCGACTGTCCCGCTTTTGAGGAGTGGTTATTTGTCTGGCGCGAACGGCACCACCTGCAGGTGATGGACGTCCTAGAGGAGCTGGCAGACGGCCTGATGGAAGCCGGCGATTTTGCCGAGGCGACGGTCTATACGCGCCGCCAGCTCGAGTTGGACCCCCTGCACGACGGCGCCCAACAACGCCTGCTGCGCCTGCTCGCATACCAGGGGCAGCACAATGCCGCCCTGGCACAGTACCAGGTTTACGAGAACCTAATGGAGGACGAATTGGGGCTCGCGCCAGACGTCGCCCTGGTACAGCTTGTACAGCAGATCAGGCAACGCGCCCTCCCTCTTCCCGACGATATCTCGCCCTCAGTCGACCGCCGCCATAATCTGCCTGAAAATCTCACGCCATTCGTCGGGCGGGAAACGGAATTGTCACAACTCGCCGAACGGCTGGCAAACCCGGCTTACCGGCTGATCACGTTGGCCGGGCCTGGCGGGATCGGTAAAACGCGGCTGGCCGTGGAAGCCGCGCGCACCCACCTGCACCATTTTGCCGACGGCGCTTACTTTGTGCCGCTGGCCGGTGTGGCGTCGGCCTACGATGTGCCGGCAGCAATAGTGGAAGCGATTGGCCTGTCGTTTTCCGGTAGCGAGCCACCCGCCCAGCAGATTGTGCGCCTGCTGAGTAACAAGAATGTCCTACTCATCGTCGATAATCTGGAACACTTAATGGGCAGCGCGCCGCTACTGCTGGATATTGTGAAGAAGGCGCCGGACGTTGTGCTGCTGGTAACCAGCCGCGAGCGCCTGAATCTGGAGATAGAGGATCTATTTCGCCTCGAAGGACTTCCCTATCCCACCGACACCCACGATAAAACGGCAGGCGGATACGCCGCCGTGCGGCTCTTCGCGGACCGGGCGCACCGCTTGAACAAACAGTTTTCGCTCCATGGTGAAACGCTGCAACATGTGGTGCGCATCTGCCAGGTGGTGGAAGGGCTGCCGCTGGGGTTGGAGTTAGCCGCTACCTGGAGTCGAGACCTGGGCGTAGGAGAGCTGGCCGATGCCCTAACGGGAAATGCAGATTTGCTTCAGACTGATTTGCGCGATGTCGATCCCCGTCATCAAAGCATCCACACCGTCTTCGACTTTTCGTGGCGTTTGCTCTCCGCCAGGGAGCAAGTGATCCTGCCACTCCTGACCCTGTTCAGAGGCAGCTTCAGCGGGCAGGCAGCAGCGGAGATAATGGGGGCCGACGCCCTGACTCTGACACAACTGCGCTACAAATCGCTGATACGTGGGGCGGGAGCCCGCCGCTATTCTCTGCACGAGTTGCTGCGGCAAATGGCGGCGGGTAAGTTAACTGCCCGAAGCGATGGCTATCAGGCCCGGTTCTCGGACTATTATTTCCGGTGGCTCAGGCGGGAAGCGCCCCAACTGCGGAAGCTGGAAGCGCACGCGACCGCCACCGCGTTTGAGCGGGATGCGGACAACATTCGCCAGGCGTGGCAGTGGGCGCTGCAAAGCGACGAATTTGGCGCGCTCCAAGAAACAGTTCCCTCATTGGTGCGTTTTTACGCGCACAGCGGCTGGTATACGGAAGGGATGGGGTTGATTGACGACGTCTTGCGCCGGCTGCCGGAGGCTGAGCAATGGAGACGGCCCTATTTTCTCGTCGAAAAATCCTTCCTGCTGGCAATAGCTTATGCGGGCCAACTCGGCCGGCAACAGCCCCTCATCGAAGAACTACTCACACTAACCGCCGGCGTCCCTCACCTCAAATCCATCCGCGCCCGGGCTTTCGCCTACTATAGCGAGGCGCTCTTTATCGATTCGATCGACTCCGCTCGGTCGCGCGACTACGCGGAACGGGCCATGAACCTGGCACGACAACTCGGCGACCAAGAACTGATCGCGCAGCTCCATCTTCAACTGGGCAAACTACACTATCGCTTTGAAGATACAGAAGCATCTGTGAGCGAAATCGGGAAAGCGCTCGCTATCTACGAATCAAGCGCTGACGTGAGGGGCGTCGCCGATTCATACTATCTCTTGAGTATCGCCTACGCCGAGTCCGGAGACGAGTTGAAGTCAATGGCCTATAATGAGAAGCTGCTGGAGCTGTATCCACAGCTGGGGCTGGAGCTAAAAACGGCCGATGCTTATCGCAGTCGGTCCATTTCCTACAGCGCCTTCGGCAATGCAGCACAGGCGCAAGCGCTACTGGCCAAAGCGCTGGCCGTTTACCGCAAATTTAACGACGAAGCGTCCATCCAGAAGGTCTATTCCGCGATGGGAGAAAATGAGTTCTTTCTGGGCAACGATCAGCAGTCGCTTGCCTATTACCGTGAAGCGATTCGTCTGCAGGACAAGCTGCAGATGAAGAGCCGGTTGTGCAACGATCTGACGAGCTACAGTATGCCGCTGCGACGAGCCGGCCATCTAGATCAAGCGCAGGCTGTATTGGAACGGGCCATCCGCGTCAGTGTGGCGCCGCGCTACAAAATCCAGGCGGAGGCCCACCTGGCAGTCGTTCTGTTAGAGAAAGGCGCGCGCGAAGAGGCGCATAGGCTGGTAAGCGAGCTGTGGGAAACGATCCGTGTCGACCAGGCGCAGAGCCTACCGGCCCCCCTCATGACCCTCGAGCACCTATTCCGGGTGTTTATTGCTGTCGAGGCAGAGCAGGAAGCCAGAGAAGTGCTGCTGCTGGCGAAGCGAAAGATCACGGAAACGGCGGCCCAGATTCCTGATCCGGCGTTACTCGAAGGATTTCTTAATCGCCAGCAAGAGGTTTTGTTTTTCCGGCCCCAATTTGTTGCGTTCGGACTCAGCTCTATAGGCTAACAAATTCGCCGGGCGCGGGCGGTGAATGTATTGCAACATGGGCTTCCAGCCCGTCCCGACAAGCAAGATACTCGCGCCCCAGACCGTGGACGGATTTCTCGTAGGGCAATCATTCAGATTGCCTCACCCTTCCGGCGCCCGCGGCGGCGCGAAATCATATGACGGCTCAAAGGGCCGCAGGCCCAGGCGCGTCAGAAATATGGCCCCAACGCCCACAACCGTGGCCAGAATGCCGATCCAGCCGCCCACGAAGGGGATAAACACCAATAGGTCCGTGACGGCCATAAAGACGAAGGCGCCGATGGCCGTGGCCACTGGCGTGGACCACTGCCGGTCGAAGCGGCGGCGCAGCCAGTGGCCCAACGCCGCGCCCAGCGCGATCCAGGCGTAGAGCACCACCGCGCCGGTGAGTAGCACGGCCAGAAACGTGACCGGAATCAGGATCACGGTAAAGGCCATGAGCACCAGCAGCGAGGGCCCCACGATGGCCACCAACAAGCCCAAAGCGCCGGAAACGATTGGATGCTGCACCGCGGCGCGGCGCGCGTTGTCCAGGGGACGGCCCAGGAAGCGGGCCACGAGATAGGCCAGGGCAGCCGTGAGCAGGGCTTGTGGTAGCAAGCGGAGGAGGCGGTCGCGGGCGTCGGGCTGTGGGAAGAGGGTGTCCAGGCTGACGGCAACGTCGGCCCCGCCCAGCACCTCGCCGCGCACGGTGGCCTGCGGCGAAACCTGCGCATCGCCGCCGCCCAGGCTCAGATCGCCTTCGATAAGCGCAGCGGGTTCCAGGAGGAGGTCGCCGCCGATAATGGCCACGTCCCCGTCGACCTCGCCGGCGATCTGCACCTGCCCCGCCGCCACGTACACCGACCCGTCCACGCGCGCCCCTTCAGCCACACGCACGTCGCCGTTGAGCACCACGAGCTGGCCCTGAATGACCGCCCCCTCTTCGTACACATGCTCCCCCTGCCACACCAGCGTCCCGCTAATCGCACCACCGGCGCCCTCCGCCGCGCAGGCCGAAAGGAGGACGGGTACTAGTAGCAGATAGAGCGCGGAGGATTTACCACAGAGGGCACAGAGCGCACGGAGCTTTTTTTTGAGATATGGATAGGCGGTTGTTTTTGGCGGTATGTGAGGCATTTGTTGTGTCATTTATTCTCTGGATGTTGGTGGGGTTGAGGTGGGCGGAAATAGAGGAGGGCAAGGACGAGGAGGAAGGCGAGCATGGCGAGAGCATCGACGAGGCGCAGGTGTTGTTGCAGGGAGACGCCCATTTCGGCCAGCTGCAGGGAGAGGGCGGTGCTGAGGAACGTGGCGGCCCAGCCGGAGAGGGCCACGCCCACGGCGGTGTTAAAGGTGATGGTGCGCGGCGTGGAGACGTCGGCCCAGATGGCGAAGTTGACCACGGTGTAGAGGCTGACGGCCAGGGCGTAGAGGATGGGCATGCCCAGGCTGGTGCCGATGCCCATGAGGTGCACCATGGCGAACACGCCGAAAATCCACAGAAACAGCTGGCGCTCGCCGGTGGCTGTGTAGAGCACACCGGCGATGAAGGCGGCGATGACGTGCACGACGCCGATGGTCAGGCGCGGAAACAGTTGGGGCGATTGCCAGGCGACTTCGAAGAAGAAGGGGGTGTCGGCGATGCGCAGGAAGCCCAGGCTGTCGATGAAGTAGATGGCGAACATGAGGAAGATGAGGCCCAGCAGCGCGCGGCTGACGCGCGTGTTGCCGGCCTCGTCCACGCGCACGAAGCGGCCCAGGCCGAAGGACGTCTGGCGGTGCTGTTGGGCCAGGGGCCGGGTCAAAGATTGCAGCAGCGGCACGCGGTCCAGGGCCACCAGACCCAGGGCCACCGTGGCGGGGGCCATGATGACCACCATCTGCGCGCTGAGCGTTTCGATGGTCCACACGCCGGAGAAGACGGCGGCAGGGAAGTAAGCGCCGGCGGTAATCAGGGCCGCAGCCAGGCCACGGTCGCCCACGGGAATGAGGTCCACGGTGAGGCCGAAGGTGGCGGGCACGCCCACGCCCAGGGCCAGCGAGGCCACGACGATCCAGGCCAGGAATTGGGGCTGGGTGCGGATGAAGGGCGCGGCGGCGGTGAGTAGCGTCTGCACCAGGACGACGGCGAAGGCCAGCCGTAGCTTCACAATCAGACGCTGGCTCCAGCCGCGGCGCATCATGGCCCAACCGGCGGTGATGGCCACGACGGTGGTGATCAGGGCCAGATAAGTCATGTTCACGGCGACCTGCTCGCGCGTCATGCCCACCAGGCGCGTGCCCAGGTCCAGCAGGCCGAACTGCACGAAGGTGAGGTTGTAATAGTAGCCCACGGCCATCATGCCCACGAAGAGCAGGTAACCGGCGAGGGCGGCCCAGTTGCGCGTGCGTACGAAGTGGATGAGCCACATGGGGTGATGTATACCGCAGGGGCGGGTGTGTGTCGAGTGTGGGGTGTGGGGTGCGGGGTGCGGAAGACATCCGATTTCTCCAAGAAATCGGATGTCTCTCTCGTGGCACGTTGACCGGACGGTCAAACGTGATGGCGCGGAATCGTCGTGCTCCAGGTTTTGTTGAAGACGCGGGTGTTGCCCTCGTAGGCGTCGACCATGTTGATCACGTGAAACTGCTCCTCGTCGGCCGACATCTCGCTATAGGTCTCCACGCGCACGTGCCACTCTCCCCGGCGTAGCACCTGCTCTTGCTCGCAGACGACGCTGGCGGAGAGGGGCTCATCCAGGCGGATGGTGAAGCGGTCTTCGCTCTTGCCGTACATCTCCAGCTCGCGGTCCAACAGATGGAGGCGCCCGTCATCGGCAATGTCCTGAATCTGCTGTTTGCCGGCGCCCACGTCGCGCCTGATGTGGCGCTCGCGGGTGGCCGGGCGAATCCGCTTGTGGGGGATGGGTTCAGACTGTTCGGGCTCAGGAAAATCGGTCAGCGTGGCGTCTGCTGCTTTGGGTTCGCGCAGAGGCAACTCCAGCCGGCTGTGGGACCCCGTGCGCAGGCGTAGCGTCACCGGGCGCGGCGAGGGCCAGGCCATGGGCCAGTAAGTAGGCGAGATGGTCAGGCGCCAGCAGTGGCCGGCCGGCAGCCGGTGCCCGATCACGTCCATCGTTATCGTCACCTCGTAAAACGTTCCCGGCTGCAACGCCTGTGGCCGTTCGTGTGAGTCGCGGTGCGTCAGGTTGAGAAAGCCGCGGCTGACCAGCAGCGAGTCCCCTGAAGGAGATACGTCGCACAGGCGTACGACGACCAGGGCCTGGGGTTGGTCTGCCGCCAGCGTCAGCCTTACAACCGGGTTGCC
>CAYSMQ010000147.1:5067-10655 GCA_964432035.1 uncultured Ardenticatenaceae bacterium | reverse complement strand
GCCCAGGGCAGGCCCTCGCGGCACGGCGTACACCAACCACAGGACTCCTGAGCGAAGAAAGCCTCCAGGTTGGCGACCATGCCCACAGGACAGGTCTGGTCATCCAAGACGATAATTGTGCCCGTGCCAAGACGGCTACCGGCCTCCATGACAGAGCCGAAATCCAACTTCACGTCCAGATGGTCGTCCGTCAGGAAGTCTGTAGACGCTCCGCCGGGTAGCGCGCCGCGGAAAGTCAACCCCTCGGCCATACCGCCGGCGTGCTCCTCAAGAATCTCGCCCAGCGTTGTGCCCAGCGGCAGCTCCCATATGCCGGGTTGTTTCACTTTACCGCTGGCGCCGTACAGCTTCGTGCCGCCTTCTTCGGTAAGGCTTAACCCTTTAAACCACTCCGCGCCATTATTAATGATGTGCGGTACGTTACACAGCGTTTCGACATTATTGACGACCGTGGGCCGGCCCCACAGGCCGCTGACCTGCGGATACGGCGGTTTGGCTCGCGGCGTTGCACGGCGTCCTTCCAGACTGTTCAGTAGCCCGGTCTCCTCGCCGCACATATAGCGACCGGCGCTAACGTGAAGGTGCAATTCAAAGTCGTAGCCTGAACCCAGGATATCTTTGCCCAGATAGCCCGCTTCGTAGGCTTCCGCCAGCGCCCGTCGCAGACGGTGCGCCGCGGTGCGATAGGCCCAGCGCAAGAAGATATAGCCTTCCGTGGCGCCAATGGCGTAGCCGCTGACAATCATCGACTCCACCATGAGGTGCGGGTCGCCTTCGAGCAACAGCCGGTCCTTAAAGGTTCCCGGCTCCATCTCGTCGGCGTTACAGATAATATATTTTGGCCCGTCGCTATCGGGCACAAAGCTCCACTTCTGCCCGGTTGGGAACCCCGCACCGCCACGCCCTCTTAGATTTGACTCCTTAACGACGTCAATTACGTCGGTCGGACTCATGCCGCCCAACATCTTGCGCACGGCCTCATATCCCCCCGCCGCTTCATATCCGCGCAGGTCCAGCGGCTCCTCACCCGGCCGAATATTCTGAGTTAAAGGCGTCGCATTAGCCACAATGAATACCTAGCGTCGACCGCAGACGGCAGACGACAGACCGCCGACTACCACAGTCTCTAATCTCCAGTCTCCAATCTCTAATCTCCAATCTCCTCCCCACCGCCAGCGCCATTGTACCTTCCCAATATTTCATCCACCTTTCCCGCATCCAGATTTCCGTACAATTCCTCATCCACCATCATTGCCGGAGCGTGATCACAATCGCCAAGGCACACCATGGGAAGTAGCGTGAATTTGTCGTCCTCCGTCGTCTGTCCCAGGTCAATGCCCAGCCGCTCGCTCAACTGCGCGCGAATCTCTTCGTAGCCCATAATCCAGCAGCTGACGCTATCACAGAGCAAGATGACGTGCTTGCCAACCGGCTGACGGTAGATCAGGTTATAGAACGTGGCCACATTGTCCAGCTCGTCGACGCTCATCCCCAAAATTTCCGCGACATCGTGCAGGCTTTCGTCTGACACCCAGCGCCGGTGTTTCTGAACGATCTTCAGCGCCTCAATACACGCTGCGCGCGGAAATTCATAATGCGACATCTCCTCCTCAATTTCACGCCGTTCCACGTCACTTAGCATTGATCAAAACCTCTACTGACCACCGACCGCCCTAATCTCCAATCTCTAATCTCTAATCCCCAGTCTCCAATCACCGGTCAACCTCCGCCAACACAAAATCCACACTCCCCAATATCGCCAGCACGTCGGCCACAGTCAATCCACGGCTAATATACGGCACCATCTGGATGTGCGTGAACGACGGAGCCCGTACACGCGTGCGGTACGATTCTGTACTGCCATCACTTACCAAGTAATAGGTGTACAGCCCTTTGGTACCCTCCGTCATGCCACTAGCCTCACCCGGCGGTATGACCGGCCCCCAACTCACATTCAGGAAATGCGTAATAAGGGTCTCGATATCAAACATGGTCTTCTCTTTCAAGGGCGGCGTTGCCTTAGGGTGCGTCGACCGATAGGGGCCTGGCGGCATATTGTCGATACACTGCCGGATAATGCGCATACTCTGTCGCATCTCCTCAATGCGCACCACGGCTCGATCATAACTGTCGCCGTGCTCCGCCGTGGGTACATCAAACTCGAACTGGTCATAGCCACCGTATGGCATCTTCTTGCGGGCATCCCACTCCAGTCCGGTCGCACGTAGCCCCGGCCCCGTCACGCCCCATTCAATCGCCTCTTCGGTCGTATAGGCACCTACACCCTGCGAACGCGCCTGGAAGATGCGATTTTTCATTACCATGTCGTCATATTCGTCCAGCCGCGCCGGCAGATAATCTAAAAAGTCATTGAACATCTGCTCCCAACCTTCGGGCAGATCCTGCGCGACGCCGCCTATGCGGAACCAGTTGGGGTGCATGCGCGCGCCACAAATGGACTCGATGATCTCAAACGCGCGCTCGCGGTCCGTGAACATGTAGAAGACCGGGGACAACTGGCCCAAGTCCTGCGCGAACGTCCCGTACCATACCAAGTGACTGATGATGCGGAATAGCTCAGCCATCATGATTCGAATGACCTTGGCCCGGTCCGGAATATCGTCGATGCCTGCCAATTTCTCGACGGCCATGACATAGGGCAGATTATTGGTCACGCCGCCCAGATAATCTACGCGATCGGTATAGGGGATATAAGTGTGCCACGTCTGGCGCTCGCCCATCTTCTCCGCGGCGCGATGATGAAAACCGATGTCCGGCGCAATGTCCACGATCTCTTCGCCGTCCAGTTGCAAGACCAGGCGCAACACACCGTGGGTACCCGGGTGCTGCGGGCCGAGGTTGAGGAACATGAACTCGCTACCCTTCACCTCGCGTTGCATGCCCCACTCTTCGGGACGGAAGGCCAGCGCCTCTTCTTCACGCCGGTATTTCTCCGGGGACATTGTAAACGGCCCCATCTCCGTGGCCCGCGCCGGGTGCTCTTTGCGCAGCGGATGCCCCTCCCAGGTTCGAGGCATCAACAGGCGCTCCAGGTGCGGATGCCCGTCAAAAGTAATGCCGAACATGTCCCACGCTTCGCGCTCGTACCAGTTGGCATTGGGCCACAAATTGGAAATCGACGGCAGCGAGGGATACTCGCCAACAAGAGGAACCTTCACACGGACGCTGGCGCTTCTTTCCAGCGACAGCAGGTGATAGACGACCGTAAAATCACTCGGCGGCTGCCCGTCGCGATGCTGCCGCGAGCGTTCGTCAATGGCCGTAAGATCGTACAGCATCGAATATGGCGCCGGCACATCAGACTTTAGAAATCCGAGCAGCGCACCTGCGCGGTCCGCTTCTACCCAAATGGTGGGAATGTCGTCACGCGTCTCTTGCAGCGCCAGGATGTCGTCGCCGTGGGCGCGCTGCAGTTCATCGGGAATGGCGGTCGGCTGTAGAGTCATAGATGTTCTATCGCAGTGCAGTTAGACGTGATCCGGCGTGCGCAGGTAGGTCGTGCGCATCCGTTCATCGTTCTTGAGGTCGCGCATCGATGGTCTTTCAGCCTTGACGACGCCTTGCGGGCCAATCACCCAGCTCAATGGTCGCTTTTCCTTGCCCACCGCGTCGGCCAGCAACGTCAACCCTTCCATAAACACGTCTGGTCGTGGCGGACAACCTGGCACGTAGACGTCGACCGGCAAAAACTTGTCCACGCCTTGTACAACGCTGTAAATGTCATACATGCCGCCCGAATTGGCGCAGGATCCCATGGAAATCACCCAGCGTGGCTCCATCATCTGGTCGTAGAGTCGCTGGATCACCGGCGCCATTTTAATAAATACGGTACCGGCAATAATCATGACGTCCGCCTCGCGCGGCGTTCCGCGGATCACCTCTGCGCCAAAACGGGAGATATCATATTTGCTGGTGAGACTGGTCGCCATTTCCACAAAACAGCAGGAAAGGCCGAAGTTGAAGGGCCACATCGACGACTTCCGCCCCCAGGCCAGCAAGTCCTGTAGGCGTGTAAAGGCCAGAATACGTTCCATGGCCCGATCCAGCGAACCGGCCTGGCTTAACGCTTGCCCTTCACCGTCTGCAACTGAGCTGTGCTCCACCAGTGACGTCCCGTCGACGGGCTCATCGGTTTCTGCCTTGCTCAACCACCATCTCATGGACTTTCCCTTTCTAATTCTCTTTCTCTTTGGCTTCGCCAGCGTAGGGTCTGCGGCCCCCAGTCGAGCGCGCCGACACGCAACAGATAGACGAGAGCCGCTAATAGAACCGCGGCGAAAATGACAATTTCAATGTAGCCCAGCCAACCCAGTTCGCGCGCTGACAACGCCCAGGCGATCAGAAAGACGACCTCCAGGTCGAAAATCACAAAGAACATGGCAATGAGGTAGAAGCGGGCTGTTAGCCGGGCGCGCCCCGTTCCCGTCGTCTGAATGCCCGACTCATAGGGATCACTCTTTTCGCGGCCTGGCTTTCGCTCACCCAGAAAGTAGGAGAGCCCCAGCATCACACTGACGACAACCAGGATAGCTAAAAAGTAGACTGCTAGGGGCCAAAGTGGCATGGGACTAGGGTACCGTAACTTTTCACGTCCGCCTAGATCTTATTCCACTTCCGGCCTACAAACAAGCTGTCATTGCCGGCGGTCATTCTGTCATCAGTTGTGCCGGCCGACTGAGATAAAGTCTGCGCATACCCTCTCCCGTATAATATGCGAGCGCCAGCAGCGGCCCGGTCGGATTCATACCCGGGTTTTGCGGGTATAAGGCCGCCCCCGTTACAAACACGTTTGGCGTGTCCCAGACCTGCCCGTACTTATTGGTAACAGAGGTATCAGGATTGTCGCCCATAATCGCGCCGCCTGTGATGTGTGTGCTCTGGTAACTGTGTACCTCGAAAGGCTCCAGCTCCTCCGTAAACGACAGCCGTGTGGGATTCATAGCTTCCATAATTTCCCTACAGCGCGTCGCGATATAGCGATAGAGGCGATAATCATTTTCGTGCCAGTCGAACGTCAGCCGCAGCAACGGACGTCCGAATGCGTCGCGGAAATTGGGATCCAGATCCATGAACTGATCATCGTAAGGAAGGCTCTCGCCTTGAATGCCGATTCCGACCACGCTGTCCCAATTCTGGCGCAGGTTCTCTTTCCATTCCATGCCCCACTCCGTACCGCTTCCCGCCAGGCTGCCCATTTCCGCGGCAACCGGAGGACGCTCTCGTTGGCCCTGATTGCCGTTACCATCTTGATCGCCGTTGCTACCATTCTGGGCCATATTCAGTACGGGCATATTCAGGACCGACGTCAGCGGCTGGCGTTCACCACCGCCACACGTAATCGACGCCCCACCGATGAAGTCCAGATCGCTGTGGTCAAAGTTGTCGGCGTTAAGGTCATGAATCACATTCTGAATTGTGCTGTTTCCTGTAAAGAGGTTGAAGCGCCGTCCTTCAAAGACACCTGTAGCCGGCCCCTTGATCAACTGATAGGTCAGGTTCTTACCAACCATTCCGCGATCATTTCCGATGCCGTCTGGATGCGCTTGCCCGCGCGAGAGTAGCATTAG
>CAYSMQ010000147.1:0-5057 GCA_964432035.1 uncultured Ardenticatenaceae bacterium | reverse complement strand
TCAGCGTGTAACCGGAAAGGATGACGATGTCCGCGGGTTGTTCATGTTCCTCGCTTGTCAACAAATCGATATAGGTCAATCCGGTCGCCAGCCCTTCGCGGTTCATGTTCACATTCAGGACGTAGCTGCGCGGACGTACTTCGTAAAGGCCCGTACCCATGGCCATGGGAATGTGGTCTGTAATAGGACTGGCCTTGGCATCTACTTCACAACCGTAGCGCGTGCAGAAGCCACAGTACAGACAACCCGATCGCGGGCGACCCGACAAACCTGTATAGGCCTGTGACAAGATTGCCGCCGGTTGCCGAAACGGGTGATAGCCAAGGTCGCGGCAAGCGTCCGAGAACATCTCCGCCGGAATCGACGGCGCCAGTGGCGGCAGCGGATAGGGTCTACTGCGCGGGCCTTCGAAGGGGTTGCCGCCTTCGACGGTTTCTCCGTCCAAATTGCCCGCTTGTCCCGAAACGCCAATATCCCAATCGACTTGACTGTAAAAAGGTTCCAACTCCTCATAGGTTAGCGGCCAATCCTGAATACGATTTCCTTCCGGGAGCCTGCCTTCACCGTAGCGTTCAATGTGGTGCGTACGATACTGCATATCGGAGGGATAAAAGCGCCACGTCTGCGCCGCCCAATGGATGCCCGCGCCGCCCAGGCCCTGTCCCGGATGAAAAGCGCCATACTGGCGTATGGGCAATGAGGGCATCCGCAGATTGGCGCGCCACGTCCACGTTTCGCGACCCAAATCGACCATCATCGCTTTGCGGATCATATATCGCAGAGTGTCGTGGTTGTGCTCGAAGTCAGGGCTGGCCCAGCGCGTGGGGCCCTGCTCCAGTGAGACTACGCGCAGCCCTTCTGCGGTCAATTTCCAGGCGAGGATTGCCGCCGTCCAGCCGGCGCCCACCATGACGACATCTGCTTTCCTTTGCACAGCCATACCAATATCCCTTCTTGTTCTGCTAGTGTTCTGTTAACCAGATGATTGCAATTGCCATTGTGACGAAAAGAACACCAATGCTCCGTGCTTCCTACCTTCGACGCCTTGCAGAAACCAACTTAACGGAGCACTAGTTCCGGTTATTACGATTATCTCTATCCGCGGGCGACGAGCGCTCGTCTTCCGCCGATCCTCTGACGGGCATAATCGTGTTTTCTCCCTCCGGCTGACCCGGGTGTGAATGGGGCAAATCCACCAGGCTCCATACAGGGCGATCGGCTGCTTCTCCCTCTGTCTGCATATCATCGACGGTGTAGGCTCGCTGTGCGCCGGGATAGCCGATCAGCCGCCAGCCAACCATGTCGCGATTCCCACCGTATACCGGGTCGCTAAACATGCCTTCGCTCGTATAACGGCGCATCACATGAAAGAACGCCTCTCCTGAGAGCGGTATGAACTCGCTCACTTCGCCGTCCAACATGTTACTGATAATTTCGTCCTGCTGATCTTCGGTTAGCGCCACGAAATCGCTATCGAACTGGCTGTTTGCATAACGATCCAGCGCCGCCAGTCCCATACGCATCACCTCACGTGGCGTGTAGACCGATTGGTAACCGTAGCGCGATATTTCGTCTTCATGCACCCAGATAACGCTACCGTCGGGGTCGTCGGGCGGCGCGTCGCCCGTATAAGTCTGGGCAAATGGCGGTTCCCGGAATACCGGTTCCGGTAACCCTTCAAGATCGGCCAGCAGTCTGTCCATGTAATACACGACGCCTGCTTCTCGGGCGCCGGGATCGTCCGCTGTGCCGGGCAGCAATCGAGCGCTGAAGGCCTCTGCCGTCTGCGCCTCGTGTGGCGTGAAGAATCGCAAAGGTCCGGGTTCCGGGATCTCGCGCGGCGGGTAGGGCACTTCCGGATACTGCACCGGCAGCGGCAAGCGCTCGGGAATTAGTTGCTCTACCGGCGGCAGCGGCTCGTCGAGAGGTTGGCAACCGGCGCCGGCTGCCGATAGTCCCGCGGCTGCCGCCGATGCGCCCGCCAGCTTTAGAAAATTGCGCCGTGAAAGGTTCGCGCCGTTGCTCTGGCTGTTATCCTTCTCTGCCGTTACCTGCTCTTTTCGTTGATCGTCCATACCTATCACACCTCACAATAGAGTTCAGGATTTCACCTCAATCAGCTCTCTTCCCTCAACCGAATGCGATCCACCGTCCACAGCCCACGGTCCGTCGTCCGGCGTCTGCCGTCCACTTGCCGGCGCCACCCGGTCCATTCTCCGCAACCAGGCGCCTAACAGTACCAGCGCCGCCAGCGCATAGACGAGGCCTGCAGGCGCCCACATGATGGCCCCTGCAAGCTGCTGGTCCTCTAGCGCCGTCATTCCCCAGCGAGAGGCCGTCTCCACGTATGCCGGGTACCACACCTGCGAGGTAAATGTCAACAGCCAGCCTAATAGGCCTCCGTGCAGCGCCGTCGTGAACAGCAGCAAGACGCCCACGCCGTAGGAACGACTGGAACCGCGCAAGTGGCAATGAGCCAGCGTCCACCATAGGAGTAAAGCGGCGCCAAAGAATGTGGCGTGTTCCAGTATGTGTATGACTTCGCTGCGCAACGCCGCCTGATAGAGCAGGGGCAGGTGCCAGATCCACAGCGCCAGGGCATAAAGCAGCCAGACAAGTGGCGGCTTATTGAGCAATCGCCATAGGCGCCCTAACGTCGACGGTTGCCGCATCCAGCGCGCCAGCGCCGCTCTTGTTCTCGCCGGTAGCGCCCAGACGAGAGCAAGGTGCGCACGACCTGCGAGCAGCAACGGGGGAGCAATCAGCAAGAGCAACAGATGCTGTACCATGTGCGCCGAAAAGAGGACGTTGGTCATTCCCTCGAGCGGCGACAAGAGAGCCACAAACAGAGCTAACAGCCCGGCAAAGAACGCCGCCGCCCGCCATTTCTCGATGCCCCGTCCAACGCCTGCTTGGCGCCAGACCGTGTGCAGGCCTCGTCCATAGATCGCGCCGCCTACCAATAGCGCCGTCAGCGTGAACGGCTCCCAGTTCCAGGCCCGCCACACGTCATGGGGCGCCAGCGGTTGGTCCTCGTGCGCCAGTGCCCCCGACGGCGACACGAGGACGGCGATGGCTATTGCCGCGCCAGTCAACATCAATCGAACGCGCTTCATACAACTGCACACGGCCCGAGCGTGAAGGCGGGAATCAGCGAGAGCAATATCACGAGCAGAAAGAGCGCGCTCAACAAGACGCCCGAATAGGCTAGAAAATAGTGTCGCTCCTCGCGGCGTCCGTGTATGCGCTCGGCCTCTCTTTCTATCAGCTGCCAGTTGCGCCATGCCAATAGGCCGGCGTAAAGTACGATGGCGCCCATTGCCAGCGTCACCAGTGTAAGAACGGCGACAATACCGGGCACCTCTAACATTGTGAAGCTAAAGAAATTCCAGTTGCAGACCAACGAAACCAGCGCGTATGCGACCACCAGGTGAATGGCCCACACGATGGGACCGGCGGCGACGCCAAACCACAACTGTCGTGGAGGAACCGCGGTATAGACCTGTTGTTCGTCCACAGCCTGCCTCCTTAAAGTACGTACGGCGCCAGGTAAAGAGTGGCGTACAGTGGAATCCAGATGATGACCACGAAATGCCAATAGACGCCATTCACCTGCACGCCGGCGTTCCGTTCCTCATTGAAGTAACCCTGAAAAGCCAACACGCTCACGACCAACGTTTTCAGTAGAAGGGCGATGACGTGCGCGCTATGAAAACCGACGATGGTCCACTTGATCGAGGCATAGGCGTTCGTGGCCCAGTTGTAGTCGAGGTTGCTGTACTCCACGTATTTCAACGCCAAAAAGAGCGCACCGAGGATGAAGCTCAGCACTAGACCCACGCGCAGGCGCGTCTGATTTCCTTTGCGGATGCCCTGATCGGCAAAGTGGATGGGTATGCTGCTCACAATCAAGATGACTGTATTAATCGTGGGTAGCAATAGCTCCGGCTCGCCGATGCCGCCCAGAGGCCATTCCGCAGACGCTGCCCGCAGATAGAAATAGGTGCTTACCAGCGAGCCGAAGACCACCGTTTCGATCAGTATTAACAACCACATGCCGTTGGCATACGGCGGTTTACTACCATAGGCGGTCGATACCGTACTTGTCGGCAATGAGCCCGGTGGCCCGGCTTTGGCGTACTCCATATCTCGCTGTCTTCCTGTGGGCCAGTGCCAGGCGACGATAAGGACGAAGATGAGAAACGCGCCAATGGGTACCAGGACGAGGTCGATCATTACCGAGACAAACGTAAACCCCACTGCCAGCGCCGTGAGCAGAGGTAACCAGGTAGGACTCGGCAGCACGACCCGCTGTTCTGGTTTGGCATCCAGTGCGGTTGTGCCCAGCGTTTCCCGGCGATCGATGCGCAAAGCCAGGGCGCCTTCCTCTTCAGGCTCAGAGGCCAAGCGCGCTCTTTGCGCTGCTTGCTCAGGCTCAACTTCGTCCCAGAGCGGTTCCCGGCTGCGAACAGTTGGGATCCGCAGAAAGTTATAGGGCAGCGGCGGAGACGTCGTGGCCCATTCCAACGTACCGGCGTTCCAGGGATTGGGACCTGCTTCTTCGCCAAAACGCAGGCTCCGATACACGTTCGCCAGAAAGAGCAGAAGGCCCATGGCAACAATAAAGGCGCCAATCGTCGATATCAGATTAAGCGCGTTCCAACCCAGACCGTCCAGATAGGTGTAGACGCGACGCGGCATGCCCACAAATCCGGTAATGTGCATGGGAAGGAACGTCACGTTGAAGCCGATGAACAGCAACCAGAATTGCCAGCGCCCTATAGTCTCGTCCAGCATGCGCCCCGTGAGCTTCGGAAACCAATAGTGAATGCCGGCAAAGAGGGGCATTACCGCACCGCCGATAAGCACATAGTGGAAGTGCGCGACGACGAAATAGGTATCATGCACCTGTAAATCAAAAGGCACCATGGCCACCATGACGCCCGTGATGCCGCCCATTACGAAAATGACCACGAAGCCCACGACGAAGAGCATGGGCGTCGTAAACCGCACGCGACCCGCCGCCATCGTTGCCAGGGTTGCAAAGATCTGTACGC
>CAYSMQ010000146.1:0-10744 GCA_964432035.1 uncultured Ardenticatenaceae bacterium | reverse complement strand
GTGGCGCCGATCAGAGGTCGAGCAGGGAAAGTTCGTGGGCCCGGGCGACCGCTTCTGTGCGCGAGGAGACGCCTAATTTGCCCAGGATGTTGCTCACGTGAGCCCGGGCCGTGCGCGGCGTGATCACCAGCTCTTCGGCTATCTCCTTGTTGGTCGCGCCCGTCATCAACAGGGCCAGCACTTCCACTTCGCGCGGCGTCAGGCTCTCCTCCGTTCCTGGAATGGGAATCGGCCGGATTTCCCGGTTCACGTCAAAGAGGCGCAGTACTTCTCGCACAAAAGCCGGCTCGATGCCTTTTTCGGCCGCCAGCTCTATCAACGGGAGCACGTACGGCCCTTCCTGGAGGACCAACCCCGGCGCGTCCGCCTGGGACAGCGTCGCCAGCAGCGGCTGCAAGACAGCGAGGGCGTCATTAGGCCGCTTCCAGGCGTGGTAGAGGTGGGCCAGCATGAAACGGACGTCGAAAAAGATGCGCAAGTGGCGCGCCCGTTGTTGGTCTCGTTCCGCCTCCATTAGGATCGTCTCCGCCCGCCTGTAGTCGCCGTCCTGCAGCGCGAGGAGAGCGGCCAACATCTGGCGAGTGATCAGGCTTTCCGGCGGCTCGAAGGCGATCTCCGTTGCCTCGGCGCGCCGCACCAGCGCGGGTATCTGTTCTTCGTCACCCCTCATCCACTGGCTTCGCGCCAACAAGTAAAGGTAGACGATCAGCCACTGGCGTACGCCTGTTTCTTCGTATGCTGCCACCCGCGTCCGCCAGCGGCGCCCGTAAGTGGCGTAATCCTCCCGGATGAGGGCCTCGGCCAGCAGGACCTGGTCCCAGGCGATGTCCATCCACACCAGGCCGCCAAACTGCGCGCTGAGCGCCCGCGCCTCGCGGGCCATCGCCACCGCTTCCTCCAGCTCCCCCTGCAGCATCTTGATGTTGCTGAGGACGGCGACGGTGCCCGCGCGCACGACCGACGGCTCGTCGCCGAGCCCGGCGAGGATTGTCTCGTGGTAGCGGCGAATGGGGCCAATGCCCCGCTCACCAAGGACAAGGGGCGTTGTCAGCTGGTGGGCCAGTACGTTGATCGCACCCATATCTTCCGACGCCAGGGAGATTTCCATCGCCTCCACAATGTCGGCATCGACTAGGTCCCACCGGTTCTGATAGAGCATGAGCCAGGCGCGGTTGATGTGCGCGCGCACGCGCTCGTACGGGGACAAGGGCCGGGCCAGGACCCTGTCGATCAGCTCAGCAGCCCGCGCAAAGTCGTGCCGGGCGATGGAGGCGTAGACCAGGGAAACCATCGTCGCCGTCTCGCCCTCTTCGATTCCCTTTTCGCCAAACTGTCGCCACGCGTCTTCCAGTAAGGGATTGGCGCGAACGAAATCGCCGCTCTCGGCGTAACACATGCCCTTGAGGTAATTGAGCCAGGGGTGCTGCCTCAGAAATTCGTCGGGGAAAGCGGAGAGCCAACCCTCGACGCGGGCGCTCTGGCCCTCGGCCAACATCTGCTGACCGTAGGCGGCGACGGCTTCGGCCGCCTCGTTCCACTCCTCGGCCGCCAGATAGTGGCGTACGACGCGACCGGGCGTTGTTTCCGCAGCCGCCGCTCGCCGGTGAAGTTCTCTAACGTGGGTCTCGTTCTCTCGTTGCGCCAGCCGGTGGCGCAAGAAGCTCGCGAATAGGTCGTGATAACGGTAAACGGGGCTGACTGCGCTCTCGAAGGGGCCGACGGCCGAGAGAAAGAGGTTGCGCCGGACCGCCTCGTCGAGAAGGCGGCTCGCGTCGCCGCGCTCGGTCACCGCCTCACAGAGCGCAGGTGTTAGCTCGCGCAGGATGGACGTTTCCCGCAGGAACGCTTGCAGCGGTTCAGGCTGGCGGTGCAACACCTCCTCCGCCAGCAGGTCGAAGACCTGGCGGTCGGTGGCGGCGACCTGCTCGACGAAAGAATGGCGGCTCTCGGCGTCCTCAATCGTCTGCAGCGTATTCGCCACCAGGCGTAGGCCGGCGATCCAGCCCTCGGTGCTCTTCTGCAGCGACTCGACGGCGCCGGGTGGGAGCGACAGAGAGAGGCGGTCGCTAAAGAGTGTCTGCACATCCTTTTTCTCGAAGCGGAGGGCCGCCAGATCGAAAACCGCGAGCTGGTCGCGCGCTCGCAGGCGGGCCAGGGGCAGCGGCGGCTGCCGGCGGGTAGCAATGACGAAATGCCACGGGCGTGGCAGGTGGTCCAGCAGGTGGGTAAAAGCCTTGTGCACCGCCGCGTTCTTTACCAGATGGTAATCGTCGACCACGAAGGCGAATGGCGCCGGATTGGCCGCCAGCACCTCGTTGATCAGCACGCCGAGAACGCGCTGGCTCGCCGTCGCTGGGTTGGGTAGCTCGGCCAGCAAAGTCATCGTCCGGCCGCCACAATCGGAGAAGCAGCGGCGCAGTGCGGCGGCCAGGAGCCACATGAAGCTCACGAGATCGTCGTCATCTTCATCCAGCGTCAGCCAGACGAGACGTAGCTCGGCAGCCCCTTGTAGGCTGGCGGCGGTCACCGTTTTGCCCGAGCCGGCAGGGGCGGAGATGAGGATCAGCCGCTTCTTCGTGACAGCGCGCACCAGCCGATCCAACAATTGCGGCCGGAGCAGGATGTCCTCACCCACCTGTGGCGGCATCACCTTCGTGAGCGGGATCCAGTCAGGATGCAGAGCGCGGTCAGCCTGTTCCATAGGCTATGTCTAACATATCAATGACCGGGCGGCAAAAATATTGAACACCTAGATCATTTCTAGCTTTAGCGTTTTGGAGCAGCTGGGGGACGGCGGCTCGCTATTCCTGGGGCAGACGGACGGTGAAGCTGCTGCCCTGCTCTACTCCTTCGCTGTGGGCGGAGACGTCGCCGCCGTGCGCTTCGACGATGGCGCGCACGATGGCCAGGCCCAGGCCGGCGCCGCCGCTGTGGCGGCTGCGCGAGCGGTCGGTGCGGTAGAAGCGTTCGAAGACGTGCGGCAGGTGCTCAGGCTCGATGCCGGCGCCGTCGTCCGCGACGGTGATCTGAACGTAGTCGTCGACCCCGGAGACGTCGAGCCTGATGACGCCGCCGGGGGAGGTGTGGCGCAGGGCGTTGGCCAGGAGGTTTTGCACGACCTGTGTGAGACGCGCGGCGTCGGCGTTGACGGTGAGCGGGCCGGGGGCGAAGGTCTGGCGCAGGGTGACGTCTTCTTCTTCGGCCAGGGGGGCGAACGATTGGGCAGTAGCGCGCACAAGGTCGACGGCGTCCAACCGGCGACAGTGGAGAGGTAACTCGCGTGCCTCGGCCTGCGCCAGATCGTGCAGATCTTGCACCAGCCGGCTGAGGTGACGCGTCTGGTCGTAAAGGCGGGCCACTTCCGCTTTGTCCAGTGGGTAGACGTCGTCGATGATGGCGCGGAGGTTACCCTGTAAGACGCTGAGCGGCGTGCGTAGCTCGTGGGCCACGTCGGCGACGAGGTGGCGGCGTAGCGCTTCGCCGCGCTCTAATTCGGCGGCCATCTGGTTGAAGGCGCGGCCGACGGCGACCATTTCGCTGCTGCCGCCGACGTCTACGCGGCGCCCGAGTTCGCGGCGGCCGATGGCCTGCGTGGCGTCTTCCAGCTCCTGTAGGGGCGCCGTGAGGCTACGGCTGATCCACACGCCGGCGCCGATGCCCACGAGGCCGATCACGGCAGCCATGCCCAACACAACGCGGGGCAGGCGCTCCTGCAGCTCCTGTTCGCTGATATCTTGCGGTGGCCCGGTTTCGGCGGCGCGGTCGGGATTGAAGAGCCAGCCGGTGATGATCATGAGCAGGATGGCGACGACGATGACGCCGCTGAAGGCGAGGCTGAGGCGGACCCAGAGTTTGTTCATAAGCGGTTGCCTCGAGCGGGCACGGTCGGAGACCGGCCCGAGCAACGATATGTGGGAGCCGGTTCGGTCGGCGACCGGTGCAAGCTGTGCGAGAGACGGTCAGCCATCACCGGCATCTGGCTCGTCTGACAGGCGGTAGCCGACGCCGTAGATGGTCTGGATGTAGGTGGGATCGCGCGGGTCGGGTTCGATTTTGTGGCGCAGGTTTTTGATGTGGGTGTCGAGCGTGCGGCCCATGCCGCTATAGGCGTAGCCCAGGCCTTTCTCCAGCAGTTCATCGCGGGTGAAAACGTAGCCGGGACTTTCCATGAGTGCGCGCAGCAGGTCGAATTCGGTGGGTGTCAGATCCACCTGGCGCGGACCGACGTGCACTTCACGACGGCCGACGTCCAACTGTAGGTCGGAGACCTCTAATACGGGCGGCGTGTGTGACCGGCCGGCGGCGCGCCGCAGGAGGGCGCGCACGCGGGCGACCACTTCGCGAGGATTGAACGGTTTGGTGACGTAATCGTCGGCGCCCAGTTCCAGGCCCAATATCTTGTCCACATCTTCGACGCGGGCGGTGAGCATGAGAATGGGCAGCTGGGCGTGGACGGCGTCGGCGCGCAAGGTGCGGGTGATGTCCCAGCCGTCGCGGTCGGGCAGCATGAGGTCCAGGATGAGCAGGTCGGGTTTGTCGGCGCGGATGGTGTGCATCGCTGTTTCGCCGTCGTGGGCCACGAGCACGCCGTAGCCGGCCTGGCGCTGGTAGCCGCGCAGGAGGCGCACGATTTCGGGGTCGTCGTCGACGACGAGGATGGTTTGTTTACTCATAGCGCAAAGCCTCGATGGGACGCAGGCTGGCGGCGCGCCAGGCGGGATAGATGCCAAAGATAAGGCCCACGGCGGCGGCGAAGCCGGTCGCCAACAGCACAGTGCCGATATCGATGACGGGAGTGAAATCGTTCTGGAGCTGGCCGATGACGGTGGCCAATAGCGCGCCAAGGGCGATGCCCAGCAAGCCGCCGACGAGGCTGAGGACGAGAGATTCGATCAGGAATTGGATGAGGATGTCGCGACGAAGGGCGCCCACGGCTTTGCGAATGCCGATTTCACGCGTGCGTTCGGTGACGCTAACGAGCATGATGTTCATGATGCCGATACCGCCGACGAGCAGGGAAATGCCGGCGATGGCGCCGAGGAAAAGGGTAAAGCTGGCGGTGATGGTGCCAAACGTCTGTAGCAGGTCGGTCTGGCTGATAATCTGGAAGTCGTCGTCTTCGGCGTAGATAATGTCGTGTTGTTCGCGCAGGATGAGGGTAATCTGTTCCACGGCGGCGTCGACGTCGTTTTCGCTGACGGCCTGGACGATGATGGAATTGACGGCGCGATCTCCGCTGCGCGTGCGCGTGGCGTACAGGCGGCTGTGCGCCGTGCTCATGGGAATGTAGACGGTGCTGTCCCCGCCGGCGAAACCGCCCTTCTCTTCCAGCACGCCCACGACTTCGTAAGAGACGCCGCCGATGCGCACATCCTGTCCGATGGGAAAGTCCCCTTCAAAGAGACGCTCGGCGGCCGTCCAACCGAGCACGGCGACGCGGGCGCGAGTGTCGAGGTCTTGCCCCGTGAGCAGGTCGCCGTAGATGGGGACGAACGTGTTGAGCTCAAAGTAGGAGGGGGTGACGCCAGACACCGAGGTGCGGTAGGTGCGACCGGCGTAAACGACCTCCTGCGTGCCCTGCACGGCGGCGCTAACGGCCTGGATGGCGGGCGCGCTGATGGGGTCGGAGAGGGCTTCGACGTCGGCCACGCTGAGCGCGGGTGCGCCGCCCGTGGCCTGGCTGTCGGTGGTCACGCTAATGAGGTTGGTGCCGATGGCCTGAATTTCGGACGTGATGAGCTGGTTGACGCCGTTGCCCACGGAAAGGAGGGCAATGACGGCGCCAACGCCGATAATCACGCCGAGCATGGTCAGTGTGGCGCGCAGCTTATTGGCGCGGAGGCTGTCGAGGGCGGTGAGGAAGCTTTCAAGTAGGTTCATGATTTTGGAGACTGGAGATTAGAGATTGGAGATTGGCGATTAATCTCTAATCTCCAATCTCTAGTTCTCTAGTCTCTATTTCGTCCTTCTCAATAAGTCCATCTCGTATATGCACCGTTCGCCTCGCCGCGCGACCGACCTGGGGATCGTGGGTGACGGTGACGATGGTGATGCCTTGCGTGTTGAGGTCGTCGAAGAGCTCAAGGAGCTCGGCGCCGGTTTCAGAATCGAGGGCGCCGGTGGGTTCGTCGGCGAGGATCAGGTTGGGTTCGGTGACCAGGGCGCGGGCGATGGCCACGCGCTGTTGCTGCCCGCCAGACAGTTCGTCGGGACGGTGGTCCATGCGCTCGGCGAGGCCCACGGTTTCCAGCGCGGCGGCCGCGCGGCGGTTGCGCTCCTGGCGACCGATGCCGGCGTACATGAGGGGCAGCGCGACCTGTTTGAGGGCCTTGGTGCGCGGCAGGAGGTTAAACTGCTGAAAGACGAAGCCCACGCGCTGGTTGCGAATGCGCGCCTGCTGATCGTCGCTCATGTCGCTAACGTCGGTGCCGTCCAGGATGTAGGCCCCTTCTGTGGGTACGTCGAGGCAGCCGATGATGTTCATGAGGGTGCTCTTGCCGGAGCCGGAAGGGCCCATGATGGCCACATATTCGCCGGCGTCGACGCTGAGGTCGACGCCGCGCAGGGCGTGAACTTCCTGCGCGCCCATCTTATAGACTTTGGTGACGTTCTTTAGTTCGATCATGTTTATTTCTAGATTTAGCGCAATCGCGGACGGTTGCGGCAGTGGTTAACCGCCGCCGAACGGCCCGTTGCCATTTTGCTGGCCCTGCGGGCCGCCGGGTTGGAAAAAGTCCACGGGTTGCACGACGGGGCCAATGCGCACGCGGTCGCCCTCGGCAAGGCCGGAGGTGATTTCGGTGAAACGGTCGTCGCGCAAGCCGATGGTGACCTCGACGCGGCGGGTTGTTTCCTCGCCCTCGGGTCCATCCTCAACGAGGTTGACGTAGTAACTTCCGCTGTCGCGGTCGACGACGATGGCGCGGTTGGGCGCCAGCAACACGTCTTCTCGTTGCGCCGTGCGCAGGCTGGCGTCGGCCGTCATGCCTTCACGAATCAACAAGTCGGTCGGCGGCAAGGCCAGGCGCACGCGGAAGGAGCCGATAGCGTTGGTCAGCGCCAGGGAGTTGGCGGCGGCCGAAATGGAAACGATCTCCGTTTCGATCTCTTCATCGGGCCACGGCTGCAGAGTGACCCGCGCCGGTTGGCCCACGTCCAGATCGCCGATGTCGATTTCGTCGACGTCCAGGACGACTTCCATGCTGTCCGGGTCGAGGAGCTCCACGGCCACGCCGCTGGCCAGCTCGCCTTCGCTGACGTAAACAGCGGCGACGACGCCGGCAAAGGGCGCGCGCAGGGTCGCTTTTTCCAGATTGTTTTGCGCCTGTTGTAAGGATATTTCGGCCTGCGCCAGCTGCGCTTCGGCCCGGGCCAGTTCCAGGTCGCCGGGACCGGCCTCCAGCTGCGCCAAATTCGATTCGGCGTCGGCCAGCGCGCTGCGCGCCGACGCGATTTCCGCGTCGGTGGGTCCGGCCAGCAACAAGTCCAGGTTGGCCTGCGCGGCGTCGCGTTGGGCGGCCACCTGGGCCAGATTGGCCCGGGAGGCGCCCACAGTATTCTGGTCTGCGCCTTGCTGCAGGCGTTCCAGTTCGGCCTGGGCCGCGTTGCGATTCTCGCGGGCCTGCACGACCTGTAGCTCGGCCTGCCGGATAAGGTCGGCTTCCTCTTCTTCACTGGTAAAGGGCAGATCGCGCGGCTCGCAGGACCATTCGCCGTCCTCTAGCTGCTCGCAATCGAGCAGGCCCTGGTGGGCGCGCTCGGCTTCCAGCACGGCTTCTTCGGCGTCTTCCAGATTGTTTTGCGCCTGTAGGATGGCGCCCTCGTCGGCCGGCGTCTGCGTTTCACCCAGCTGGCGGGAGGCGCGGGCCACGTTGGCCTGGGCGGCGCGCAGATTCGCTTCGGCGGCGGCGATCTCCTCTTCGCTGGGGCCGTCGAGCAGGTCGTCCAGCTGTGTTTGCGCGCTGCTAACGGCGGCCTGGGCTGCTGCCAGTTCGGCGGCGCTGGGCCCGGCGCGCAACTGCTCTAAATTGGCTTCCTGGATGGCCACGTTCTGTTCGGCGGTAGACACGGCGCGTTCCAGGGCCGCCGTTTCTAATTGCACCAGAGGCGCGCCGGTTTCGACGGTCTCGCCTTCCTGCACAAAAACGCGCTGCACGCGCCCGGACGTAGCCAGGGCCAGGGCCGCGCGGCGCTGCGCCGTCACCTGTCCGCTGGCGGTGGCGCTGGCTGCCAGGTCGCCGCGGGTAATAGTTACAATTTCGCCGGTTTGGGCCTGGGCCGCGGCTTGCGTCGTTCTATCGGCCAGCAGGCGTGTGGCGGCAAAGCCTAACGCAGCGATTATCACTACGGCGGCGGCGAGCCACATCCATTTTCGTCGTCGGTTCATCGTTGTCCTGTCTCGATACTCGTCTTGCTTACTGCTCTTCAAAAATATTATTCCGCGGCGCGGCTGTGTTTACGCGGACGCGATCACCTTCCTGCAATCCCTCAAGGATTTGTGTGTTCTCGTCGTCGCGCAGGCCGATGACGACCTCGACGCGTTCCACATTACCCTCGGCGCCGGGCGTTGCGTCGTCGCCCTCATCCACGACGAGGTCAACGTAATATCTGCCGGCCTCGCGATCGGCGATGATGGCCTGGCTGGGCAGCAGTAGCACGTCCTCGCGCTGTATGGTGAGCAGGTTGGCGTTGGCCGTCATGCCGGCGCGCACGGGGCGTGTGACCTGGTCAAGGCTGAGGTGCACGGCGTAGGTCACCAGAGCGCTGTCGGCGCCGGTAGAGGCTGTGGGCGCAATGTTGATTATTTCACTTTCGAATGATTCGTCGGGCCACGTTTCCAGGGTAACCGTGGCTTGCTGGCCTACCTCCAGCGCCCCAATGTCGGCCTCGTCCACGGTGAGTACCACTTCCAGGCTTTCTGTGTCCAACAGCTCGACGGCAAGGTCGGCGGCTAACTCGCCTTCTTGCACGTGTAAGGCGGTGACGACTCCGGCGAAGGGCGCGCGTAGCGTGGCGTCTTCTAGCGCCGACTCGGCATCCTCGAGCGCCAGTTGGGCCTGCCGCACCTGCGCTTCCGCGGCGCGTATTGCTTCCTCTGAGGGGCCAGAGGTGAGCGTGTCCAGGGCGGCCTCGGCCTGGGCCAGGGTGGCTTCGGCGGACGCAATTTGCGTGGCGCCGGGGCCGGCTCGCAGCTGTTCGAGTTCTGCCTGACGCGCGTCGCGCTGCGCGGCAGAAGCGCCTACACCGGCCTGCGCTGCGCCCACGCTATCTTCGTTGGGGCCGGCGAGCAGGGCGTCCAGCTCGGCGCGGGCCACGTCGACGGCTTCTTGCGCCTCGACCATGGCCTGGTGTGTTGCGAAAACCGGATTGTCTTCGTTGGCTTGCTGCGCGCGGGCCAATTCAAGTTCTGCTGCCGCCAGCTGGGAACGGGCGCGGGCGATTTCGGATTCGGCAGCGCCGCTTTGAGCCTGCTGAGCCTGTTCAGATGAGGCCCAAACCCCGGCTTGGGCGGCGGAGAGGTTGGCTTCGGCGGCGGCAATTTCTTCTGGTCGGGGTCCATCGCGTAGCGACTGCAGTTGGGCGCGCGCGCTTTCGACGGCGGCCTCGGCGGCGGCGACTTCTTCGCGCATGGGATCGGCCAGAAGGTCGTCAAGGTTGGCTTGCTGCAGCGCCAGGTCGTGTCGCGCGCTTTCAACGGCCGCTTCCAGGTCGGCCGTTTCCAGTTGCACAAGGGGCGCGCCGGCTTCGACGGCGTCGCCTTTTTCTATGAAGACAGTCTGCACGATTCCCGGCGACTGCACGGAGATGGCGGCCGAGCGTTGGGGCAGAACTTTGCCGCTGGCGCTGGCAGTTGCCGCCAGATCGCCGCTGAAGGCGGTGACGATCTGCTCGTCGTTAACAGCCGTCTCTTGTGCGCCGCCGGCGCAGGCAGACAGCATCAGGATAAGGATTGCTGCGATTATTAGCCTACGTGGCATTCAGTGTGCTCCTAAGTTGGTCTATAATGCTCTATCGTCGTGGTGCGCTAAAGCGCTCACTACGAACGGGTGACTGACGTCGCTGCTTAGCGCGCTAAAGCGCTCACGACAAGCCGGGGCCGCAAAAAAGCGCCAGTCGCGCTGGCGCGTGCTGCCCTGGCGTATCTGGCTCAACGCGTGAGAATGTGCGTTGAGCCTATCTATTATACGTACTAATTATAGAGAAGTTGTGAAGAAAGTCTGGAAGGGTCGAGGAAGATTGGTTGCCTTTATTATGGGTTGCGGTCCAATCTCAACCGCTTCAGGCGCAAGGCGTTCGTCACAACGCTGATGCTGGAGAAGGCCATGGCCCCGGCGGCGAGGATGGGGTGTAGCTGGCGCAGGAAGTTGGGCGCCCAGTCGAAGGGCGCGAGCACGCCGGCGGCAATGGGGATGAGAGCGGTGTTGTAGCCGAAGGCCCACACCAGATTTTCTTTGATGTTGCGCATGGTGGCCTTGGAGAGGTGGATGGCTTGCGGCACGCTGCGCAGGTCGCCGCGCATGAGGGTCACGTCGGCGGTTTCCATGGCCACGTCGGTGCCGGTGCCGATGGCCATGCCCACGTCGGCCTGGGCCAGCGCGGGGGCGTCGTTGATGCCGTCGCCCACCATGCCCACGACGAAGTTTTCATCTTGTAGCTGTTTGACGTAGGTGGCCTTGTCGCCGGGTAAGACGTCGGAAAAGACGCGGTCGATGCCCACCTCGGCGGCGATGGCCTGCGCCGTGGC
>CAYSMQ010000145.1:0-10746 GCA_964432035.1 uncultured Ardenticatenaceae bacterium | reverse complement strand
CGTGTCACCGGCGCAAATTTCGGCTTTGCGGCGCAATGTGTTGTTCTGCGTCGATGTATCCCCGGTCCCCCATTCGCTTCCCGGATCAAAGCCTACCTGACCAATCGAGTCTGCCACATCTGTGCCATTTCTCAGGACAAGCGCGTCATTACCGTTGAACAGGCCGGCGCCCGTTGTCAGGTCAGCCTCATCCAGAATCGTCTGATCGGAGCTGCTATGAGCCACGACGTAAACATCGCCGTCGGCCAAGGTGCCGGTCAAGTCGTCAAGAACGACGCTGGTGCTTGTATTCCCATTCGAGTACTGCTCTATGGCATAATCGGCAAGGTCGACGGGGTTACCGGTGCCATTGTAAATCTCTAGAGCCTTATTTAAGCTACTCCCCTCAATATACTCCGAGAAGAACAGGTCAGGGGCCTCTGCCCTCGCCGTTCCGCGGTTGCTCGACCCAATGGCTACAGCCAGCAACAAGGCCACGATGAACATAGACAACTGTGAAAACTTCCGTGGGATGTTCAATGCTTCCTCCTAAGTAGAACACGTAGAAACAAGTCAAAAGACAGCGTCTCCTCATTACCGCCGTCGGCACTTTCGCCCCCCGAGCATGCCAAAGATAGTACTGAACTCCTAGGCGTCTGGCAATTTTAACGCCGGCACCTTGCAAGAAAACTTTCGATATTCTCCTCCCTTTCTAATAGACAACCCGATTTGAAATAGCAGTAGGGGCGGTTCGCGAACCGCCCGGCGCATCGTGATGCACCCCTACAGCAAGTGTCATCTTGAATGCGCTTGCCACTAAAAAACGCCTCAAGCAAACCCTTCCCGGCGCAAGGCAGCCGCCATCACTTCCAGCGGCGGTTTCACGCCTAACCAGTGCTCAAACGCCTGCGCCCCTTGCTGCAGCAACATGCCCAGGCCGTTAAAAGCGCGGCAATCCGCCGCTCGGGCCTGGCGCATCAGCTGTGTCTCGGCCGGATTATAGATTACATCATATACGTCGGCGTTCTGCGGCAAAGGAAACGCTCTGGGCCACGGCGAGGCGTCTCCGTTCGGGTGCATGCCCACCGGCGTCGTATTCACAATCAGCGGGGTCTTGTAATCCTGGATCCTTGATAGCTGCCGCCATGCCGCCGCGCTCAGCGACGCGTCCGGTAGATGCGTGCCCAAATCATCGACCAGATCCCCGGCCTGCGCCGGACGGCGGGCAAATACGCTCACACGACCGCCCTCCCGCGCCAGCGCGTAGGCCACCGCGCGCGCCGAGCCACCCGCGCCGAGGATGACACAATCGCGCCCGGAAATGGCAACACCGTTTGCCCGCAAGTCGGCGAGAAAGCCGGACCAGTCGGTGTTGAAACCGTGGAGATTGGGGACGGGAGACTGGAGACTGGAGATTGGAGATTGGGGATTTCTGCGGTCCGCGGTCTGTCGTCTGCGGTCCGCGGTCTGTCGTCTGCGGTCCGCGGTCTGTCGTCTGCGGTCGTTCGCTGAAGCAACTTTGATGGTGTTGACGGCCCCAATCGCTTCAGCGGCGGGCTCGATTGAACCCAGGTGGGGCATCACCGCCTGCTTGTGGGGCACGGTGACGTTGGCGCCGAGGAACCCGAGCGCGACCAGCCCTCGTAGCGCCTCTTCCACGTGCTCCGGCATAACGGGGAGCGGCAGATAGACGACGTCTAATTGTAGAGCGGCAGCGGCTGCATTATGCATGGCCGGGCTTAAACTATGTGAAACAGGCCAGCCAAGGAGCCCAAGCAGCCTGGTTTGTCCACTAATCGACATACATCTTAGCCTTTTTTAACCGAATCAATTGTATCGTTTACATTTCTCCATTACTGTTTTACAATCTGAACCCATTAGGGGCAGGTGATGATGGGAAGGTCGTAATTTAACAACCTGGAGGCAAGGTAATGTTCCAAGATATCGACGATGTCCGTGAACGGCTTGGCCAGCAACAGTATATCGCGTCTGAAGAAATTGGTACCGTTGTCTACCTGGCCCAATCCCTGTGTAAACCGATTCTGGCTGAAGGGCCCGCCGGCGTAGGCAAAACGGAACTGGCCAAAGCCTGGGCGGGCGCGTTGCAACACCGGCTGGTCCGTCTCCAGTGCTACGAGGGGTTAGACGAAAGCAAGGCCCTTTACGAGTGGGAATATGCCAAGCAGATGCTCTACACCCAGTTGCTGCGCGACACGTTGCACGACTTCTTGGGCGACGCCGGTAGCCTCTCCGAAGCTGCCAGTCGCCTGGCCCAGGAAGAGGACGTCTTCTTCTCCGAAAACTTTCTCCTGCCACGCCCCCTGCTTACAGCCCTAACTTCCGAACAACCCGTGGTGCTGTTGATCGACGAAATCGATCGCGCCGACGTTGAATTCGAGGCCTTCCTTCTGGAGGTGCTGAGCGATTTTCAGGTTAGTATCCCCGAATTGGGCACCATCAGTGCCAAACACCAACCGATGGTGCTGCTCACCAGCAACAACACGCGCGAATTGAGTGAAGCGCTCAAGCGACGCTGCCTCTATCTCTTCGTCGACTATCCCACGCGAGAATCCGAGCTGGACATTGTGCGCCTCAAGGTACCCGGTCTTAACCCCGATCTGGCGCGCCAGGCCGTAGAAGTGGTACAACAGCTGCGCAATATGGACCTGCGCAAAGTGCCCAGCATCAGCGAAACGCTGGACTGGGCTCGCTCGTTGGTGGCGCTCAACGCCAAACAGATAGATGAAGAAACGTTGCGTAACACGCTGACGGTGCTACTAAAGTATGAGTCTGACGTGGCCCGCGCGCGCCGGCTCATGGGCAACGGCGGCAGTCGCCGGCCCGGGCAGCGACCAGGACCGTCGGAACCGGGAGGACAGTATGGATGATCGAATCGTCGAGTTCATTCGTGGCATGCGCGCAGCCGGCGTACGCATATCGCTGGCAGAGTCGATCGACGCGCTAAAGGCCGTCGAGACGCTGGGCGTCGGTCAGAAAGGCACTTTCCGTCAGTCGTTGCGCGCCACGCTGGTCAAAGAATCAAACGATTTTCGCGCCTTTGACGAGCTTTTCCCTCTCTATTTCGGTAGCGGCGGTCCTCCCATGCAAGACGCTACGGAAGATCTGAGCGAGGAAGAGCAGGATATGCTGGAGGCCGCGCTGTCGGCGCTCAGCGGACGCCTGCAACAGCTCATGGACTGGCTCACCAGTGGCGAGGGACCCACGAAGGAGGAGCTGGAAGAGATGGCCCAGCGCGCTGGCGCTCAATGGGCTGAAAATCCGCAGGAAGGCTTTTGGGTCACGCAACGCATGTTGCGTCAGATGGGTTTCGAGCATCTGGAGGAGCAGATCCAGCAACTTATGCAGCGTCTGCAAGAGATGGGTATGAGCCAGGACGCCATCGAGAAGTTGATGGGTGTGGTAGAGGCCAACCGTGAGGCGCTCGCCGAGCAAGTGGCGCAACAGATCGGCCTGCAAATTGCGCAGGATCGCGCGCAGCGTTCGGACCGGCTAGACACCTCAGACCTCATGCACAAACCGTTTTCGGCCCTCTCGGAAGAGGAGATGAATACGCTGCGGCGCGAGGTACAACGTCTGGTCACGCAGCTGCGCAGCCGGGCCGCCCTACGCCGAAAGCGCGGCAAGCAGGGTAAGTTCGACGCCAAGGCCACTATCCGCGCCAACCAGCGCTATGGCGGCGTCCCTTTTGAGATGAAGCTAAAAAAGAAGAAGCTGAAGCCCAGCCTGGTTTTGCTCTGCGACGTCTCCCGCTCTACGGAAGCCGTCGTCGAGTTCATGCTGCATCTGACACAACAGCTGGACGATCAGGTTTCACGCGTCCATAGCTTCGCCTTCTACGACCGGCTGATCCCAATTCCCACGGACGTTATGGCCATGCTGGGGAACCAGCAGGGCGACGAGGCCTTCGACGCCATCCGGCGCCTGCTGCCATACCGGCCCTACGGTACGGACCTGGGCAACAGCCTTGAACTGTTTTTTGACAAGCATCTGTCCGCCGTAAGCGGGCGTACGACACTGATTGTATTGGGCGACGCGCGCAACAATTACAATTCGCCGCGCGTCGATCTGGTTAAGGACTTGCAGCGCCGCGCCAAGCGTCTGATCTGGCTCAACCCCGAGCTTGAAAGCCAATGGGGGACAGGCGACAGCGACATGTATGATTACATTTCTTGTTGTGATGCCGTCTATCCCGTGCGCAACCTGGCGCAACTTTCGACGGCGGTAGACAGGTTATTGAGCGGTCGCTAACAGGCTTCTCTGGGAAAAACCTGAATACCTCCTGTAAAATGCTTGTCAATTTGGACTTCTTTGCTAGTATCGGTCCACCTTAGCGCTGAGTACCAGAGAAAAAGCCGAAATTTAGTAGGAAAGGAAAGGAAAATCATGGCATACGCTTTTAAGAACTCTAAGGGAAACACCTATTACCTGCACAAGAAAGACACGACGCTTAAGAATGGCCGCCAGCAGACCATCTACTTCTTCGCCCGCGAGGTGAAAGATGGTTCGTTGGATGCGGTTCCGGACGGCTACGAGGTGTCTGAAAGCCGCAACGGCCTGCCTGTCCTCAAGAAGGCTGGCTAACGTTCGTTTTGCTGGTATGAAACGTCGAATGTAATAGCGTCCCAATGATTGGCTCTACGGAGTCTAATCGTTGGGACGTTATTCACTCACTACAATCACAAGGGATCGTCTGATGGAACTTTTGGGCGTCATTGTTACCGTTATCTTTTTCTTATTGCTGCTCGCCGCCCTGTTCGGCCCCCGCCTGGAAGAGGGGCGCGACAACGAGTGAATGAATCGAAACAGTTCAGTTCGCCAGCCGCAGCCTGTGCCACTGCGGCACCCCGATGGGTGTCAGTTCGTAGCCCTGGACTCTGGGCTGCACAAGCACCGCGCTTAGACCATGCGCCACAAAAACAGCCGGGGCCTGGTCCACGATCTGCTCCTCAATCTCCACGTATAGCGCCAGGCGCTCCTCGACGTCCGGCATCGCGCGTGCTTCCTCTAACAAGACGTCGATCTGCGCGTCACTAAACCCGCCCAGGTTCTGCGCGGATCCGCTATGGAATAACACGTCCAGAAAGTTTTGCGGATCCGGATAGTCGGCGCACCAGCCTGAGCTGTAAATGTTCCCTACATTGCCCGCGTATAGTTGCTCGTTGTATGTGAAGGGATCCAATAGCTGCGGCTGCACCGTTACCCCCAGATTCTCGCGCCACATACTGATCACAGCCGCTTCAAAAGCGCCAACCTCGCCATAGCCGGCTGTGGTGTAGGTCAACGGCGGGAGATTGTCAGGAGTAAAACCGGCCTGCGCCAACTGCTCGCGGGCGCTTTGCGCGTCAAAAGGAAAGACCGGCTCGCGCGCCGTGTAGCCGGGCATGCCGGGTGGCAAAGGGCCGGCGGCGGGCAGCGCGTTGCCGTCCATTAGCCCACTCACCAGGCGCGCACGGTCGATGGCTTGCACGAAGGCTCGGCGCACGCGAGCATCGTCAAAGGGCGGTTGCCGCACATTGAAGCCTACGTACGTTGTACACATGGAAACGCCCGTGCGCAGGTGAGAAAAAAGTGGACTGTTAGGATCTTCCACTCGCTCCAGATTGGCGCCGCCCACGCCTACCAGGTCGATCTGCTCCTGTTCGTAGCGCGCCAGCGGCAGCCCGGCATCCATGCGCAAGACAACGTGCGCAATATTAGGTGGCTCTCGATAATACTCTTCGTTGCGCTCCAACACCATGAGCTCGTCGTCTCGCCAGGCCAGCAAGCGATACGGCCCGCTGCCGTTGGGCTCCCCCTGCCAATCAGGCTCGCTCACATTGTCGCCGTCCACGACGAAAGCGACAGGGTAAGCCAGCTTTGCCAGAAAGTACACCTTGGGCGCGTCGATGCGCACCTGCAACGTGTGCGCATCCAGGGCCCGCACACCGGAAATCTGCTCCGCTTCGCCGGCAACCACCTCCGGAACGCCCACGATGTCACCCAGATAGGTGAGCGCAGTGTCCGATCCGGTCTCCGGGCGCGCCGCGCGCTCCCAGGAGAAGATGACGTCCTCGGCCGTTAGCGGTCGCCCATCGTGAAAGACTGCGTCGCGATAGAGGTAAAAGGTGTAGACGGTGCCCGTCTCGTCTAGCTCCCAACCAGCCGCCAGGTCTGGCTGCACGCGCAACTCGGTATCCAATTGCACCAGACCGCTGAAAATATGGCCCAACGCGCCATCGGGTCCGCCGTGCGTCAGCGCCGGATCCAAGGTAAGCGGCTGGCTGCTTTGCAGGAAAAGGGCCTCGTCGCGCTCCACGCCGTAGCTGGCAGCAGGATTATCCGCGCTGCCCAGGTTGAATATGTTACAATTGAGGAGGAGTAAGGCGAGTAATGCTAACCCTACGTGCTTTCGCGTCAACACAACTCGATATTAACGCAGAGCGACATGAAACCGAAATATTCGCAGCAGCAACAACGGAGAAGTAACGTGCGCGACCTGTTGACTCGCGGCGTCGCCGCTGCCAAAGCCGGCGACAAAGAAGAAGCCCGCTTTTATTTGGAATGGCTACTGATCACGGATCCCTCGGACGACCAGCAATTAGAAGCCTGGTTGTGGCTGGCGACGATAAGCGACGAGGAGGAGGAAAAACGACACTACCTTGAGGAAATCCTCAGCCGCAATCCGGCGCACGCGCGGGCTCGCCGCCAGCTGGCTATTCTGGAAGGTCGCCTGCAGCGGGAAGAAATCGTGGATCCTGAGACGATCGCCTCTCGGCGCACCGCAGACGAACCGGTCGAATCGGCTCCCGCGCGCCAGTTTATCTGTCCGCGTTGCACGTCGCGGCTGGTCTTCACGCCCGACGGCAATTCGCTGCACTGCGAACACTGCGGTTACCAGGAGCAACCCCAAGGCGACGCAGGCGTAGAGGAGACCGATTTCATCGTGACCATGGCCACGACGCGCGGCCATTTGAAGCCGGTGTCCACAGCCACCTTCACCTGTCCCAGCTGCACGGCCACCTATGCCTTAGCGCCTGGCGCATTGACCATGACCTGTCCCTACTGCCACCACACCTATACGGTAGAGTCCGCCGAAATGCGCCAGCTGGCGCCGCCGCAAGGCATCGTCCCCTTTGCCGTCGAGGAAGCAGAGGCTAGGCGCAGGATACGGGAATGGCTCAGCCAGCATGAATTGCGCCCTCTGGCGCCGCCGCACGGCGCATATCTGCCGGCATGGACCTTCGACGTCGGCGGAAGTGTGGGTTGGCAAGGAGAAATCAGCTCGTCTGACGACAGCAATTTGACCACGAAGACGGTCTCCGGCGACCATCCTGTCTACGAGGACGATCTCATCGTGGCAGCCTGCGACACGCTGCCACGCCGCTTGGTTCTGCTCCTGCAAACGTTCGACCTGGACGCCTTGCGCAGCTTCGACGACGCCTTTCTCGCCGCCTGGCCCGCGCAGACGTACGAGATCACAGCAGGCGACGCCTCACTGGCTGCTCGCCGCGTGGCATTCCGCAATGGGCGCGAAGACATACGTCGTAGCCACCGCGCGCTAAGCAACCTGCGCTTCAGCTCGGCCGGAATTACGATTCTGTCGCACAAGCTAATCCTGCTCCCTGTCTGGCTTTGCCACTACCGGCAGGCGGAGACAACGGCAATGCTGGCGCTCAACGGCCAAACCGGTCGCCTCTTGGCCGAACACCGCCCGAGCTCGGGTCTTTTGAGTAGCTTGCGTCGTTGGTTTGGGGGTGAATAATCGCGCTTGGCGGTCACCGTGTTAAGAATCTGCGGCGCCTGACCACGACGGCGAGCGCTCCAAAAAGGGCAAGCGGCGCCAGGCCCAACCCGCAAACAGGAATCGCCGGCCCTTGCGCGGGCGCAGGTTCTGCAGCTTCGGCCGGCGTAGGCTGTAGTTCAGGCGCGGAAAAGGGCGGCACGGTCGGGATCGCCGCCGCGGAGAGTGGCGTAGGTGTGGGCGGGATTGCCCGCGGCGGTGCGCCGACGGCTTCCCGCCAGACCACTTCCAGATCGTCCACGTTCATGCCGTACACTTGCTGTAAGCCTTCATCATAGCTCACGCCCTGCGCCAGCACCTGGATCAGCATTTGCAACTGTTCCACACCATACGTTTCAAGCAAAAAGGAGACGACGCTGTAACTCTGGCTGTAGGCCATACTTGCCGCCGCATCGTGGGCCGGAAAGACGCCGTTCAGGCTGCGCAGCGGTAGAAACGCATCTTCTTCGATGCCGCGCCGAATGTCGGCTTGCGTCTCCTCATCCGCCGGACCCTGAGCATACGTCGCCAGACCTTCCTCCAGCCACGTTGGGCGGCTGCCTCCCAGGCAGCTCCAACCGAACTGGCCCAGCGCCAGGTGCGCCAACTCGTGACGCACAGTTTCCTGGCCCCAGCCCTCCGCCTGCCCCGGCGAGACCCCGATCAGGATCGTGTTGTAGACGCTAAAAGCCACGCCGCCGGCCCAATCTTGCACGTAAAGCACTGCCTGACGCATGTCGGCCGGATTTCCGTAGATGTAGAAAGCGACGTCATCCTGCAACCTGATGCCCATGTCCTCTTCCAGCCTCTGCAACCCACGTTTCGCGGCGTCCAACAGGAGCGGGCCAACGTCGTCTCCCTCATACCAGTGAAGATGTATCTGATCGCTGCTTACAGTGCGCCACTCAAAACGATCGTCTTCCAGCGTGAGCGTCTGTCGCGGCGTGCGCCACCGCTGACCCTCCTCGTCCACCACCGTCCACTCCCACCAGACCCTGGCCCCCGGTGGTGGGTTTCCGCTGCGGCTCATCACCCACGTCCATTCCAGCCGGTCACCCTCTGGCGTAACGGGCACGACGCTACTGGCTTCGGCGCAACTGCGCCGCTCGACGTCATAATTCAGTGTGGCAGACTGCGCCGCAAAACCTGGCGGCAGTTGAAGCCGGAACGTAACACTATCGGGAAAATCGACCTCGGCTTCATTCATCGCCGCCTGTAGCTCCGTCGCCTGCGGCGTGGCGGTCGTGGGCGGTGGGCTGTTTGTCTCAGTGGGTGTGGGCAGTGGCGTCTCCGTAGGCTGCGCCGTTGCCGTTGGTTGCGCCGTCGCCGTCGGTTCAGGGGTCGCCGTGGGGCGGGGCGTTGCTGTAGGTGACTGCGCCAGGTCGGGCCAGGCCTCGGGAACCGCGCCGCCCTCCGTTGCCTGCACCAGGTAGTACGTCGTCCCACCGATCATGCAATAATCGCCGATCGACTGCGTGCAAAGCGCCGGCGACAATGGCACCGAGAAATTGCCCGATTCGGCATGAATCACCTGCCGGTTGCCCCACATATCGACCAGCAGCGCCGTCTCCGCTGTGGCCGGCACAGTCGCCGCTTGCGCCGTTGGCAACCGCGAAAAGAGAACCGTCGTGCTAAACGCGCCCTGATCGAGCCTGAACTGGCCCACGCCATCCCAGCGCTCCCGTTTGGCGCTGTGCACGCCGGCAAGGAAGCGGATTGCCGTCTGGTAGGTGCTGAACGCCCGCCGCCGGCTGCCGTCCATGCGTATCAGGCCAAATGGCTCGGGGTTTGCCTGGCGGTCGCCCGGCACATCTTGCAGCTTATAGACGGCTACCCGTTCGGCCCCCGCTGCCAGCGCCGCCGCCATCGCCTGCGGCATATAAGCCGCCTGTTCGTCCATGGTCACAGACAGCGTCACGTCCGCCACAGGCCAGGTGGGATCGTTGCTCGGCGGCGCGTTCGTCTCTACCAGCCAGATCGGTTTTTCCAGCCCGTGCGCTGCCAGAATGTCCTGGAAGGCGCCGGTCACCTCATACACGGCGTGTGGCTGAAAATAAAGGTGCGCCGTCGCCACATCAAAATAGGCGTTGTGCTCCGCCGCCTGTGCATCGGCCGTCAGGATCGACAGCAGACGGTCCAGGTACTGCTCTCGACGATAGTTCGCATCCCAATAGTAGGTGAGCGCCGGGAGGTGAATGACTGCCTGCGCGTCACTCTCTTTGGCCACCTGGTAGGTGACCTGCAGCAACCGCGCGAACGCTTCAACGCTGCCGGGCCAGGTATGTCCGGGCGCTTCCACATCCCAGATATCGGGCTCGTTCCACACCACCCAATGATCGATGGTGCCCCCATACTGCGCAACGGCGCGGCGCACGAACTCGGCCCATAGATTGTCTGGGCTATCAGGATCGGCGTACAATCCTGCCGGTAGATCGCTGCTATCTCGCGCCCAATCCGGCGCCCCTATCAGCAGGCCCACCACGAGCCGCCCGCGCGCCGCCTCGTCCTGGATTCGCGCCTCGTCCACGGGCGGCGTCCAGGTATCCGGCCCGCTAGCCTGGATCTCCGCCCAATTCAGCGTTACCCGCGTCCAGGCCGCTCCCAGCGCATCGGCCTGTTGCGGCGCTTCATAGGATTCGATCACGCCAAAGCGCCAATCGGGGAAAGGGGGTTCCTGCCCCAGCGCGGGCGCCGGCGACAATGCGGTGATTAAAGCAGTGATTAGAACAACGAATAGAAGGCGCATGGACTGGATTGGTAGCGAGGACGCTGGCGCGCAAGCGCACTGAACGGCTCCCTAGGACCCATAATTCATGATCAGCAGTTCTGTCACCGGCCCTCGCTTGTGCGCCTTGCTGTTGATATTGCGTCGCGCCGGGACCTTTTCTATGTGATAGCCGTTGCCACCGTATAGGTCATAGACCAGGGGCGCGCTGGAATTGCTGAGCATGACAAGACAGCCGCGCTCTGTCAATTCCCGAAAAGCG
>CAYSMQ010000144.1:0-10874 GCA_964432035.1 uncultured Ardenticatenaceae bacterium | reverse complement strand
TCGCGAATCCCTTCAATACGCGCGGTCGGCAGAAAGGCGCGGCGCATGTGCATGGGATCGCCGGTGGCGTGACCGCGTAAGTAGGATTCAACCGTGGACCTTACACCATCTTCGTCGGCGCCCGATCCCGTACCTTCGGGCGTTTCATCGCTTTGATTGCGCTGTGGCATAATCCTCCTCGTGACAGATATGTACGGTTGCGACGGTGTGCCCGCCGGACTATTTGGGAGATTGCCGGCAGGGACGTACCATCGGTGGGAGCTGGGATGTTGGGTCGAAGTTTTCCTTTGGTCCGGGCGGAACTGGGGTCATGACCGGTTTATTATAACAAATGACGGTGACATCATCATGTCGTTTTGGGGTAAATATCGTGACAGCAGCGTGAATGTGGCGTTACTTCTGGTGATACGTGCGTCACTGTTATAATCGCGAGTGATGACAGACGATAGCCTCTCTCAACAGGCAACCCCTCTCATTGGCCGTAAAGAGGAACTGGCGCACGTGGCTGCGAGGCTTGACGATCCGGCGTGTCGCCTACTGACAATTATCGGTCCGGGCGGCGTGGGCAAGACGCGACTCGCACTTGAGGCAATGGTCCGGGCCGAAGATGCCTTTGCCGATGGCGTTTACTTTGTGGATTTGCAGCCGGTATCGCCGGCTGAGTTCGCCTCCGCCATTGCTGATGCCCTGCCCCTCACCCTTTCCGGCCGGGAACCGCCCCTAGCCCAACTACGCCACTACCTGCGCGACAAGGAGTTACTCCTGCTATTGGACAATTTCGAGCACCTCCTTGGCCAGGCGACCTTCCTCAGCGACCTGTTGTCACAGACGCAGTCGGTTAAGCTCCTGCTTACCTCTCGCCAAGCACTCAATCTGCAACAGGAGTGGCGCTACCCGCTGCGTGGCCTGTCGGTGCCGCCCGACACGGGTAAGGACGATATCGACCGTTACGGCGCGGTGCAGCTCTTCCTGGAGCGCGCCCGTCGCGTGCGGCCCGATTTCTCCCTCGAGGGAAAACAAAGCGATGTGATAGAGATCTGCCGCCTCGTAGAAGGCTTGCCCCTTGCCTTGGAATTGGCCGCCTCCTGGACCAGGGCCCTCAGCTGCGCTGAGATCGCAGTCGAAGTTCAGCACAACTTAGACTTCCTCAGCTCCAGCCTACGCAACGTACCGGAGCGCCACCGCAGCATGCAGGCCGCCTTTGCCCAGTCGTGGCAGCTGCTGAGCGGAGAAGAACGAGACGTTTTTAAGCGCTTGTCGGTTTTTCGCGGCGGCTTTGAAGCCCAGGCGGCCCGAGCCGTGGCTGGCGCTTCCCTTTCTGTACTCTCGTCGCTGTTAGACAAGTCGCTGCTACGTCGGGAAGCCAACGGCCGCTACGCCATGCATGAGTTGTTACGTCAGTACGCCGGAGAGAACCTGGCCCACTCTTCGCGTGGAGACGTTGCCAACGTGCGCAGCCGGCACTGCACCTATTACCTGGCGTTCCTCGCCGAGCGAAACGCGGAGATCAGTGGCGGGCTACAGTTAGAGGCAGCGGCGGAGATCGCCGCCGAGTTTGATAACGTGCGCGCGGCATGGCAGTGGGCGGTGGAGCAGGAGATGGTGACCGAGATCGCCGACGCAGCCTTTGCCCTGTATTACTTTTGCCAGTTTGGCAGTCGTTATCGGCTAGGGGCGCAGATGTTTGCGCGGGCAGCGGAGCTCCTCGACGAGGACAGCCGGGTAGCCCAGCCGGAGAGGATACTGATGCTGACCTGTTTGGGTTGGTTCCATATCCGGCTTGGACGTTTCGAAGTTGCCCAGGCCGTGCTCACGCGCGCTCATGCCCTCTACCAACGCCTCGACGACCTGCCAAAGCTGCCTTATGCTAACGATCCGTCGCTCGGCCTGGGCCTCCTAGCCTCCATGCGTGGCGAGTACAACAAAGCAGAACGTGCTCTGAAACAGGCGGTTCGCAGGAACGAACAGCACGGTTATCTGCTTAACCAAGAGACGGCTCACTATCTTCTGGTCGGCGTCCATCTGGCGCAAGGTCAATACGAAGCGGCGCAACACCATGCCCGGGTTGCCTACGCGGCCGCGCAAGCGTTAGGAGATCGCTGGTTCATGGCCTACTGTCTCAACGGGCTGGGCAACGTGGCCGCCGCCAAAGGCGAATCCGCAGCAGCCGCCAGCCATTATGAGGCCAGCTACGCCATCAGAGAGGAATTTGACGACGCGGAGGGCATGGCCCTGGCCCTCAACCACCTGGGCCAGGTGGCCTTACAAGAGGGGGAACTCATCAAAGCACAGCGCTTACTGCACGAGAGCCTGGACGTCTACCGGGGGATCAACGACAGAGGTGGCTTGGCAAGGACCCTACACGCCTTGGGGCAAACGGCCCTGGCGCGCAACGATGGGCAACAAGCCCGGCTTAGCCTGCAACAGGCCCTGCAAATTGCCACCGACATCCAGTTTGTCCCCCTGGTTCTGACTATCATCGTCAGCGCGGCCGAATTCGCTCTGAAAAGTGGGTTATCAGAAGCGGCCGTTGCCTGGCTGGAGTTCGTTCAGAAGCATCACAGGGCCGACCACCGGGTAAAAGCACGGGCGGAGCGGGCGCGAGTCCAGTTCAATGGTCAACCGGCGGAGGGGCCGGAAGCCGCCCCACACGATGGCAAATCCTGGACGCTGCCAGAGATCATCGCTGCCGTTCAGGCAACATTGGCTATCGGGCCGCAAGAGCCGAAGGTTGGAAAAGCATCTAAGAACGTAGATGTTTCTCCTCTCGTAGAGGCACTCACTGACCGGGAACAGGAGGTGCTCCACTTTCTAAGCCAGGGGCTCACCAACCGGGAAATCGCCGCCGAACTGACCGTCGCAGTGGGCACGGTTAAGGCTCACAACCACAACATCTACGGCAAGCTGGGCGTCGACAATCGCGTTCAGGCCGTGAGCCGGGCTAGGGAGCTGGGCCTGATCTAGGTTCCTTACGCGACGCTAATCCCTTACGTAAACCCTCAATTAACCCCCGATTTAAACCATCGTTGGATGTCCTCCCTTGGCGTTGCCCCTAAACTCACAACCGAATTTGGTACTGGTCAACCGTGGTCAAACTGCTGCGAGGACAAAAGGAGCTACTTATGCAAGCGATGACAAAGTCGATAGAAAAGACAATGCTAGAAGAAACGGCCGTTCAGGAACTGCAAGAATCGCTGTATGGCGAACTGATTCGGCCGGGGGATGAATCCTACAACGAGGCCCGCTGCGTCCACAACGGCATGATCGACAAGCGGCCGGCACTCATCGCCCGTTGCACGGGCGTCGCGGACGTGGTGGATGCCGTGAACTTTGCCCGTGAGAATAGTCTATTAGTATCGGTCCGCGGCGGCGGCCATAACGTTGCCGGCCACGCCACCAACGACGGCGGCCTGGTCATTGATTTGTCGCCGATGAAGGGGATCCAAGTGGACCCGAAAAAGAGGATAGCCCGCGCACAGGGGGGCGTCACCTGGGGCGAACTGGACCGCGAGACACAACTATTTGGCCTGGCGACCACCGGCGGCACGGTCTCGACGACGGGGATCGCCGGCATGACGTTGGGCGGCGGCATGGGCTGGCTGCGGCGAAAACTCGGCCTCAGTTGCGACAACTTGATTGCCGCCGACGTAGTGACAGCCGACGGCCGGGTTCTGCGCGCCAGCGAGAAAGAAAAGCCAGACCTCCTGTGGGCCTTGCGCGGTGGTGGGGGCAACTTCGGCGTGGTCACGTCGTTTGAGTACCAACTGCACCAGGTGGGTCCGAGAGTGATGTTTGCCGCCGTGATGTATCCCGTTGAATTGGCTGGCACTCTACTGCCCGCCTGGCGCGACTTCATGGCCCGAGCGCCCGACGCAGTCTCGGCCGAGGCTCTGTTCTGGACGATTCCGGCGGCCGAGGCTTTTCCGGAACCTGCCCATGGGCGGGACGTGCTCGTCATCGCCGCCCTATACAGCGACGACTGGCGCGAGGGCGAGAAGGTCCTGCAGCCATTGCGGGAGCTAGCCGAGCCGATCCTAGACCTGAGCGGCGTCTTCCCGTATACACAGGTGCAGACGATGTTCGACCCCTTCTTCCCAGCGGGTGATCTCTATTACTACTGGAAATCGCTGCGGCTGGACAGGTTGGACGGGGAAGTGATTGAAGCGCTTATCGATCACGCTGCCACCCGTCCATCGCCACGGACGATTATGCCCATATGGCACCACGGCGGGGCCATGAGCCGCGTCGGGCCAGAGAAGACAGCCTTCGGCGACCGTAGCGCCCCCTACCTGCTCAGCCTGGATTCCACTTGGGAGGATCCCGGCGACAGCGAAGCCAACGTCGCCTGGACGCGCGCCGTTTGGGAGGACCTGCAGCGCTTCTCCAGTCGAGGCTCTTACCTCAACTTCCCAGGGATGGGCGAAGAAGGGGATACGCTAGTGCGTGCCGCTTATGGTGTCAACTACGAACGGCTGGCGGCGCTGAAGCATAAGTATGACCCAGACAACTTGTTCCGGCTGAATCAGAATATTCGGCCGAGTAGCCAGTAAGCAGGAGCCAGTGATGTAGTGCAGTGTGTGATGTCTATAGGGATTTTGGTGACACTTAGAGTAACTTCCGCTATGTTAGTAGGGGCATGGAGACCATGCCAGGAAATGGAAATCAGGTCGTTGTGCAGCGGAGGTGAATGATGAGTTATCTGGTCACAGGCGGGCTGGGTTGTATTGGGGCGTGGACACTTGCCCACCTGGTGCAGGGTGGCGAACGGGTGGTTTGTTTTGATATTGGGAATGACCACCAGCGTCTTGACAAGTTGCTATCTGCCGAGGCGCAGGCCAGGATCCGGTTTTTTAAGGGCGATATCAGGTCCGCGGAACAGGTGCAGGGTGTCTTTTCGGAGCATGATATCAGGCGCGTCATTCATCTGGCGGCGTTGCAGATTCCTTTCTGCCGCGAAAATCCGGCGTTGGGCGCGCAGGTCAATGTGACGGGGACGATTCACGTCCTGGAGGCAGCGCTACAGCACGGTGTGGAGCACGTGGCCTATGCCTCTTCGGTGGCGGTCTACGGGCCACCGGAGGTCTACCCGCCCGGGCTGCTGGCGCCAGACGCCAAGCGGCTGCCGCAGACGCTGTACGGCGCGTACAAAGTTTGTAACGAGCAGACGGCAGCGGTTTATTTTCACGATCATGGCCTATCCAGTATCGGCCTGCGACCGTACACGGTGTTTGGCGTGGGGCGCGACCAAGGGTTGACGAGCGAACCGACCAAGGCCATGCGCGCGGCAGCGAACGGGGAGGATTATCACATCCCATTTGGCGGCAGGATGCAGTTTCATTATGCGTCTGACGTGGCAAGACAGTTTATTGACGCTGCGGATTCGTCGTTGGACGGCGCGCACGTCTTCAACCTGGGCACGGCGCCGGTGGCTGTGGCAGAGGTCGCAGAGCTAATCATGCAGCATTCTCCAGACGTGACCGTGACCGTCGGCGAACAAACGCTGCCCTTCCCCGACGGTTGCGATGCATCGCCCCTTCATGAGAAGATGGATACGGTTTATGAGACGCCGCTGGATGAGGCAGTGGGTGAAACGATTGAACGGTTTCAGCAGTTGTAGCCGGGAGGGTTCGCGAACCGCCCCTACGGCTCGTTTGTGAGGGTAGAATAAGGGGAGCGGTAGGATAAGGAGGAAAAGTCTGACCATGACATTCAAAGACCGCGTCGTGATCGTCACCGGCGCGGGGCAAGGGATCGGCTACGGGCTGTGCAAGGCGTTCGCCGCCGCGGGCGCGAGGGTGGCGCTTAACGATATTGACGGGGAGCTGGCGCAACAAGCGGCGGACAAGATTAATGAAGCGCACGCCGAGACGGTGGTCACGCCCACCCCGCTTGACGTGGCCGACACGCAGGCGGTGCGGGAAATGGTGGCCGACGTCGTGGCACAGCATGGACGGTTGGATGTGGTCGTGGCCAACGCGGGGTTGAGCCATTACGGCCGCTTTCTTGACTACACGAAGGAGGCCTTCGACCGCGTGACGGCTGTCAATCTGCGGGGCACCTATTTCACGGCGCAGGCGGCGGCGCGGGCCATGATCGAGACAGAGACCGAAAACGGCCGGCTGCTTTTCACGTCGTCGGTGACGGGGAACCAGGGCTATCCCAATTTAGGCGCCTATGGCATGACGAAAGCGGGCATCCAGCATCTGGCGCGGGTCCTGGCCGTGGAACTGGGCCGGCACGGTATCACGGTCAATGCCATTGCGCCGGGCGCCACCGTGACGGAACGCACGCTGGCCGATGACCCGCAATATGACGCCAACTGGAAGCGGGTGGCGCCAAACGGGCGCGTGGCGCGGGTCGAAGACATTGTGCAGACGGCGCTATTTTTGGCCGGCGCGGAGGCGCGTCACATTACCGGACAGACGATTGTGGTGGACGGCGGCTGGACCTTGGTCAGTCCCATTCCGGAGGAGACGCCGGACATTCCCGACGAATCATCAAAACTGAGGTGAGAACGTGACTGAAGAGAACAACGCTGACAACGGACGACGGAGCCAGGCCTGGTTTGGGCCTAAGGACACGCTGGGCTTTACGCACCGCAGCTGGCTAAAAAACCAGGGGCATCCCGACGATATGTTTGACGGCCGCCCGGTGATTGGCATCTGCAACACGTGGTCGGAGCTGACGCCGTGCAACGCGCATCTGCGCATCCTGGCCGAAATGGTCAAGCGCGGCGTGTATCAGGCGGGCGGGTTTCCGCTGGAGTTTCCGGTGACCTCGCTGGGCGAGATATTGATGCGGCCGACGACGATGCTGTTTCGCAATCTGGCCAGCATGGACGTAGAAGAAACGATACGGGCCAATCCGCTGGACGGCGTGGTGCTCTTGACGGGCTGTGATAAGACGACGCCTTCGACGCTGATGGGCGCCTGTAGCGTCGATCTGCCTACGATTGTGGTCAACGGCGGGCCCATGCTGAACGGGCAGTATCGCGGGCGACCGCTGGGCAGCGGCACGGATCTGTGGAAGCTGAGCGATGATTTGCGCATGGGCCGCATCAGCGAAGAGGAATTCGTGTTCGCCGAATCGTGCATGTCGCGCAGCGACGGGCATTGCAACACGATGGGCACGGCCTCGACGATGGCCTGCATGGTGGAATCGCTGGGGCTGACCCTGCCCGGCGCGGCGGCCATCCCGGCGGCGGATTCGCGGCGGCGGCGACTGGCGCACCTCTCCGGTCGCCGTATTGTGGAAATGGTCGAGGAGGATCTGCGTCTGTCGCAGATATTGACGCGCGAAGCGTTTGAGAATGCGATTAAGGTCAATGCCGCAGTCGGCGGTTCATCCAATTTCGTAGTGCATCTGCTGGCCATTGCCGGACGCATTGGCGTGGAGCTGACGCTGGACGATTTTGATGAGCTGGGCAGCCAGATGCCGCTCCTCGTGAATCTGATGCCGTCGGGCGAATATCTGATGGAGGAGTTTTTCTATGCCGGCGGGTTGCCGGTGGTCATCGACGAACTGGCGGACGAGTTACACGGCGACGTGATGACGGTGAACGGGCGCGGGCTGGCGCAGAATTGCGAGGAGGCGGCTTGCTATGACCGTGACGTGATTGCCACGCACGAGGAGCCGTTTCAGGAGGCAGCGGGATTGGCCGTGCTGCGCGGGAATCTGTGCCAAGATGGCGCGATTATCAAGCCGTCGGCGGCAACGCGGGAGCTGATGCAGCACCGCGGGCGGGCGGTGGTTTTTGAGGACATCGACGATTATCACGAGCGCATCGACGATCCGGCGCTGGATGTGGACGAGGGCTGCGTGCTGGTGCTGAAGCAGGTGGGGCCCAAGGGCTATCCGGGCATGCCGGAGGTGGGCAACTTCCAGCTACCGAAGAAGCTGGCCGAACGCGGGGTGACGGATATGGTGCGCATTTCGGACGGGCGCATGAGCGGCACGGCGTTTGGCACGGTGGTGCTGCACGTGGCGCCGGAGTCGGCCATCGGCGGGACGCTGGCGCTGGTGCAAGATGGCGACATGATCGAGCTGGACGTGCCCGAGCGCCGCCTGCATCTGGACGTGCCGCAGGAGGAGTTGGAACGGCGTCGCCAGACCTGGCAGCCGCGCCCGCCGGCGATGGAGCGGGGTTACGTGCAGCTATATCTGTCCCACGTGCAGCAGGCGGATACGGGCGTGGATTTTGACTTTCTGGTGGGCAAGTCCGGTGACTTTGTTGCGCACGGGAATCACTGATTGTTTTGCATCGAATTGCACGAATTGACACGGATTTTTAGTTTACAGGGATTTGTAGGGCGGTTCGGGAACCGCCTGGGACGTATCACAATACGTCCGACCGGTTGAATACATGACTATAGGAAATAAGGCAAGGAATTCAGTATGAAGGTTTTGACATTTTATGATGAGGATGAGGAGCTGCGGTTAGGTGTTGTCCGGGGCGACGAGGTGATTGATGTGGCACGGGCTGCCGAAGCGCTTGGGGTGGCGGATGTGCCGGCGACGCCGCCTGCATTCTACGAGATGGGCAGCGCGGCTGTCGCAGCGCTGGAAGCGTTATTGGATAAGGTAGACGATGCCGGCGCCCAGTATGTTCGCTATACGAAAACACTAAAATTGGGCCCGTTGGCGCCCTCCCCCGGTAAGATACTGTGTGTGGGGCTCAATTATCAGAGCCACGCGGAAGAATCGGCGATGGACATACCGGAGGAGCCGGTTCTCTTTTCTAAGTTCAACAACGCGCTTGCGGCGCACGGGCAGGTGATTTCTTTGCCGCCGCTCGCTCAGGAGTATGACTATGAGGCGGAACTGGCACTGGTGATTGGGCGGCGGGCCAAGGATGTGTCCACAGCTGAGGCGTTGGACTATGTGTTGGGCTATTGCAATGCCAATGATTTGAGCGCCCGTGACCTGCAGTTCCGTACCGGGCAGTGGCTTATCGGCAAGACGCTGGACGGCTTTTTGCCGGTCGGGCCGCATTTGGTGACGGCGGACGAGGTCGGCGACCCGCAGAACCTGAGCATTCGTTGCTGGCGCAACGGCAAGCTGGTGCAGGATTCGAATACGGGCGACATGATCTTCTCCATCAAGGAGATCATTGCGCACAGCAGCCGGCTGATGACGCTGGAACCGGGAGACTTGATCATCACAGGCACGCCGGAGGGCGTTGTGTTTGGCGCGGCGGAGAAGAACTGGTTGCGTGCCGGCGAAGAAGTGGCTGTCGAGGTCGAGGGATTGGGACGGTTACGCAACACGTTTTCTCAGCCCTGAGGTCAAAACTCAGGCTTGAGGCTTGGACTCAGACCTGATGCCAGAACAGATGGGAGGCGCGCGTGGATTACTCCATTGAACTAGTGGCCGATTTTGCCTGCCACACGGGCGAAAATCCAATATGGCACGCCGGCGAACGGTTGCTGTATTGGCTGGATATTCCCCAGGGGCGCATCTTTCGCTATGACCCCCGGCGCGAGCAGTCGGAAATGGTCTACGAGGGTGACGTGGTGGGCGGCATGACCGTGCAGGAGGACGGCAGTCTGCTGTTATTTATGGAGGCGGGGCGTGTGGCCATCCTAGGTGATGGCATGGAGGATGGCAGTCCGAGGACGGTGGTGGAGAAGCGAGAGGAGGAGGCGGACAAGCGCTTCAACGACGTGATCGCCACGCCGTCGGGCAATGTGTTCTGTGGCACGCTTTCTTACGGGGAGGGCGATACGGGAAGCCTCTATCATCTAAAGCGCGATGGGACGCTGACTAAGGTTATTGAAGAAGTGGGCATTGCCAACGGCATGGGGTTCTCGCCTGACCTGACGCAATTCTATTTCACGGACAGCGAACCGGCCCGGAAAATCTACCGCTTCGACTATGGCCGGAAAACGGACGCGCTAAACAATGAAACGGTGTTCTCGCACCTGCCGCCCGAGGATGGTCTACCGGATGGGTTGACGGTAGACGCCGAGGGCTATGTGTGGTCTGCACGGTGGGACGGCGGGAAGGTGATACGTTTTGCGCCGTCGGGCGAGATAGACGGCGAAATCGCGATTCCGGGCGCGAAGAAGGTGTCCAGCGTGGCTTTTGGCGGAGTGGATTACGGCGATCTGTACGTAACGACGGCGGGCGGCGACGATAAGGGCAGAAATGGGGAGAATGCGGGGGCCTTGTTTCGGGTGCAGTCTGATGAGTTTGGGGGGCGGGAGGGGTTTCGGTCGGGGATTGAGGTGAGTTAGGGAGCAGACGCGAAGAAAGTGAAAAGGTGAGACATCCGATTTCTTGCACGTGTGTGACCGTGCGCCTGGCCCTGGAGAAATCGGATGTCAATGTCTACGTCTGCCGCAACAACCACCCCACCCTGTCATACGAAACCAAATAGTGGGCGAGCACCATCCCGCCGAAGATCCAGGCGTAGCGTGTGGCGCCGGCGTTGTAGAGGGCCCAGGTGGCGACGACGAAGAGGGTTAGTTCCAGGAGCAGGTGCACGAGGCCGGGTACGGCGATGATGGGATCTCCGCTGTTAGGCTCGTTGGCTACACGAAAGGTGGCCCAGGCGACGGCGGCGATGAGGGGTAGGCCGATGGCTAATAAGTAGCGGAGAAGGCCGTCGTGTTGAGTCCAGCCCCAGTAGCCCACGGCATAGAGGGCGGCGAGTTCCAGAAAGAAGCGGACGACGAGGTTGATTGGATGTTGTCCCATTTTCGGTTCCTCGACAGATAACGACAGGGTCCACAGATAACACAGAGGTTGCAGAAGGTGGAAAGGAGCATCACTATGGGCCGGCAGCCGGCTCGGGCAGGGGCTCGGCGGTCGCGTCTTCGTCGCGATCCTGGTAGAAGCGGGTGATGATGGCCAGGCTGGCGAGGGCGACAAGG
>CAYSMQ010000143.1:0-10884 GCA_964432035.1 uncultured Ardenticatenaceae bacterium | reverse complement strand
GCGCCCTTGCTCTTGTGATACGGTAATGTCCATAGAACACCCTCCTGTAACGTCGCAAATAACCAGATATTTAGGCAAGTCCTTGCCACACGCGGGGAATTACGTGAGTGATATGTTACCGGTAAACAGGGGGTGGGTCAACGATATTGGACGCGCGAAATTTTAACCGGCGGCCTCTGGTTCCAAATACGCCTGCGGATTCTCCTCGAATCGCGTCTGGCAGCCGGCGCAGCAAAAATAGTATGATGCGCCGTCGTGCTCGCTTACATAGGCCGCGCCGGAGATTTCGACCTCCATGTGGCACACGGGGTCGATGGCGTGCGTCTCTTCCACGGCGCTTGCTGCCTCTGCTGCGGCCTCTTGTTCCCCTTCATGAAAAAGCGCCAGGTCCAGCATCTCGGCGTTGCGCCGGCGTTGGACCACTTCGGCCATGATGCTCAGGGCGATCTCGTCGCCGCGCTGCGCCTGGATGTCGATGCCTGCGGGCGATTTAAGGGCCAGCATCTCCTCGTCGGTCACGCCGCGCGTCGCCAGATATTCGCGCACGGCGGCGGCGCGCCGCGGACTGGCGACCAGCCCCACGTAGCCCGGTTTGCGCTTCAGGATGCGTTCCAGCGCCGCCTCGTCATGCGTGCCGTGCGTAGCCACGACCACATACGTGAAAGGACCGATGTATTCGGCAGCCTGGTCCAGATCGGTCAGGAAGGCGTCGGCGCCGGTCGTTTCGGCCGCGCTACTGCCGTCATCCGCGGCAGGATCGACCATAATGACCTGGTAGTTCATCGCCGAGCCCAGGTGGGCCAACGCCTTTGCTACGGGTAAGCCGCCGATGATGAGCAGGCGCGGGCGCGGGTGTTGCGGTTCTATGTAGATTTCCAACGTGCCGCCACTGTAGCAGGTCATGGCCATCTCCTCTAGCCCTTCGCGCGGCGTCTGCTCGTCGGGCGCCACCGACAGGCGAATGAGCCGCGCCTGGTCCTCCGCCAGGGCGCGCAACGCTTCTCGGACCACGGTCGGCTGCGCGCAGCTGCCGCCGATCCAGCCGTGCATGGCGCCGTCAATGGTGATGATCGCCTTGTCGCCCGGCTTGCCCGAGGTCGGCTTTTCGGCGCGCACCACGGTCGCCGTGACGAACGGCGCTCCCTTCTCAACAAGTTCATGCGCTTTGGCAAAGAAATTGTCGTACATGTCTAACTCTCCAGTTGGCGGGAGAGACCTGACAGGTTTTCGAAAACCTGTCAGGTCTGTTACGCTTCTACGCTTTACTCATTCACACCGGCCTCGCGCAAGGCCTGCCACACCTTTTCCGGCGTAATGGGAATGTCGATGTGGCGCACGCCCAGATGCCACAGGGCGTCCACGACGGCGTTGGCAATCGCCGGCGGCGCGCCGACGGTAGGCGACTCGCCGACGCCTTTTGCGCCCAGCGGGTGATGGGGCGACGGCGTCACGGTGTGACCCGTCTCCCACTTTGGCGACTCCACAGCCGTGGGCACCAGGTAGTCGGCGAATGTCCCCGTCAGGCACTGGCCGTTTTCGTCGTAAACGATCTCTTCGTAGAGCGCGGGCGCCAGGCCCATGGTCAGCCCGCCGTGCACCTGGCCTTCGACCACCATGGGATTGATGATGTTGCCGCAGTCGTCGATGGCCACGAAGCGGCGCACGTGCACTTCGCCTGTGCCCTTGTCAATATCCACGACGCAAACGTAGGAACCGAAGGGAAAAGTAAGGTTGGGCGGATCGTAGTAATCGGTGGCTTCCAACCCCGCTTCCATGCCCTGCGGGTGGTTGGTGTAGGCGGCGAAGGCGATGTCCTGGATCGTCTTGGCCTGTTCGGGCGAGCCCTTCACCTGCCACTGGTTCACGTTCCACTCCAGGTCATCCTCACCCACTTCCAGCAGATGCGCCGCAATCTTGCGCGCTTTGGCGCGAATCTTGCGCGACGCCATGGCCGCCGCCGCGCCGGCAGTGGGCGTGGAACGGCTGGCGTAGGTGCCCAACCCGTATGGCGCCGTGTCCGTATCGCCCTCTTCAATCTCGACGTCCGAAGCAGGCAACCCCAGCTCCTCGGCGATAATCTGGGCGTAGGTTGTCTCGTGACCCTGGCCCTGCGATTTGGTGCCGAAGCGGGCGATCGCTTTGCCCGTGGGATGGATGCGAATCTCGGCCGAATCGAACATCTTGATGCCCAGAATGTCAAAATCGCGCGAGGGGCCGGCGCCCACCACTTCCGTGAAGCTGGAAATGCCGATGCCCATCAGCTCGCCGCGCTCTCGTTTCTCGGCCTGTTCTTGCCGCAGGCCCTCGTAATCGATGGCCTTGAGCGCCTTCTCCAAGGCAGCCTCGTAGTTGCCGCTGTCATAGGTCCAGCCCGTGGGCGACTTGTAGGGGAACTGGTCGTTGCGGATGAAGTTACGGCGCCGGAAGTCGGCCGGATCTTCGCCCAAATCGTGGGCCATCATATCTGTCAGCCGCTCGATCATGTGCACGGCCTCCGTCACGCGGAACGAGCAACGGTAGGCAACGCCGCCGGGCGGCTTGTTGGTGTACGCCGCGTCAAAGCTGACGTGCGCCGCCTGCAGATCGTAAGAACCGGTGCAGATGCTGAACAACCCTGCCGGGAACTTGGAGGGATTGGCAGCCGAATCAGAACAGCCGTGGTCCGCCAGGCCCTTGACGCGCAGGCCGAGGAGCTTGCCGTTCTCGTCGGCAGCCAGCTCGGCGTCCATGTGATAGTCGCGCGCGAAGCTGTCCGCCGTCAAATTCTCGCTGCGGTCTTCGATCCACTTCACCGGCTTGCCCAGCAGCAGGCTGGCCACGGCGCAGACCACATAGCCGGGATAGACGGGCACCTTGCCGCCAAAGCCCCCGCCGATGTCCGGCGAAATAACCTGAATCTTCTGCTCCGGCAGCCCGCTGACCAGGGCGAAGACGGTGCGAATGGCGTGCGGCGCCTGCGTGGTCATGTATAGCTGCATCTTTTCCGTCGCCGGGTTGTAGTTGGCGACCATGCCGCACGTTTCAATGGAAGCCACGTGAATGCGCGGCAAGTACATGGACTGCTTGACCACGTGCGCGGCGTTCTCGAACACCGCATCCGCAGCCTCTTTGTCACCGGCTTCCCAATGCCAGATGTGGTTCGTCTTGGCTTCCTTGTCCTCGCGAATAATCACCTTGTCCTCGAGCGCTTCGAAGGGATCGACGACAGGGTCCAGCGGTTCATACTCCACGAAGATATTTTCCACGGCATCCGCCGCCGTGTAACGGTCGCTGGCGATGACGGCGCAAACTTCTTGCGAGTAGTAGACGACCTTGTCCGTGGGCAGCACCATCTGCGTGTCACCCATCAGCGTGGGCATCCAGTGCAGGCCGTGCTCCTCCAGGTCCTTGCCCGTAATCACGGCGATGACGCCGTCCATCTCCAGCGCGGCGCTGGCGTCGATATCCTTGATGCGCGCGTGGGCGTAAGGGCTGCGCACGATGTCCATGTAGACCATGCCCGGCAGCTTAAAGTCGTCCACGTAGCGTCCCTTGCCCTGGATAAAGCGCGGATCCTCTTTGCGCTTCATGCGGTGGCCCATGCCGCAGATTTCGGGCGGCGTCGTCACGCGAATATCTTCAGTTGTAGGCACAGCCGCCGAACTGGATTCGGGCACGTCGTGTTTCTGTTCTACTCTGTCTTCGAAATGTCTTTGTTTCGCTCCGTCGTGCTCGCTCATGCCGCAACCTCCTCTTGTGTCTCCTGCATCTTGTCCGCCGCATACTGAATCGCTTCCACGATCTTGTTGTAGCCGGTGCAGCGGCACAGATTGCCCGCGATAGCCTCGCGGATCTCATTCTCGCTTGGATTAGGATTCCTGGACAATAGATAGCTGGCGCTCATGATCATGCCCGGCGTGCAGTAACCACATTGCAGCCCATGCTTCTCCCAGAAGCCTTCCTGTAAGGGGTGCAGGTTGCCATTTTGGGCCATGCCTTCAATGGTCTGTATCTCTTTGCCGTTGGCCTGCACGGCGAAGACGGTGCAGCTCTTAACCGCCTGTCCCTCCAGCAACACGGTGCAGGCGCCACAGTGGGTTGAATCACACCCGATGTGCGTGCCCGTCAGGTCCAGATCTTCGCGAATGAAGTGCACCAACAGGGTGCGCGCTTCTACCTCTCGTGTTTGTTTCTCCCCGTTTACCGTGACCGTTACCTCATGTGTACTCATCATTCACCTCCTTGTGCCCGCGCAACTGCCTTGCGGATGGCGCGCTTGGTCAGCACGCGCGTCAGATCCCGTTTGTACGCCTCCGAACCACGCAAATCGGCCGACGGGTCACACTCGGCTGCCGCCGCCTGGCCCGCGGCTTCCATGACCTCGTCGTTCAGCTCCTGGCCAATCAGGGCCTGTTCGGCCCCGGTAGCGCGCATGGGCGTGGGACTCACGTTGGTCAGGCCAATGCGCGCCGCGCTGCAACGGTTGCCGTCCATGGTCAGGCGCACGGCGACGGCCGAAACGGCATAATCGCCCACCTTGCGCTCCAGCTTGATGTAAGCCTCGCCGTTACCGGGACTCGGCGCGGGGATGCGGATTTCGGTCAGTATCTCCGTGCTTTCCAGCGCCGTCTCGAAAAGCCCTGTGAAGAAGTCGTCGATGGCGATCGTGCGCGTGCCGTCCGGCCCCAGGGCCACCATCTCGGCGCCATAGGCCAGCATGACTGCCGGGTGGTCGTTCGCCGGATCGGCGTGCGCCAGATTGCCGCCCACGGTGGCGCGGTTGCGCACCAGCGGATCGGCGATGACTTCCGTGGCGTCCGCCAGCATGGGATAGCGCGACTGCACCACCTCGGCGTCTTCCAGCTCCGCTTCACGGGTCATGGCGCCAATGGCCAGGACGCCGTCGCTTTCGCGAATGTAGCCCAACCCCTCAATCTCGTTAATATCAATGAGCACCGGAGCCATCGCCAGGCGATAGCGCATCGCCGGGATCAGACTCTGCCCACCTGCCAGAATTTTGGCATCGTACCCATGCTCTTGTAGCAGGGCCACGGCCTCCGGCAGCGAGCTTGGTGCGTAATAATCGAATTTTCCGGTAATCATCGTCTGCACCTCCTTATCCTAAACATCTACGGGAAACACTAAACGCGCCTCATTTACAGAGTCGCGTATTGGGACCGAAAGGAACGTTGCCGCCCTAGCCGAGCAAGATGGTCGGACAACGCCGTCAGGCTCTGCAAATTGTGAATGGGCAAAAAGTCGTCGACGTAAGGCAGCGCCGCCGCCATGCCTTCGACGACGGGCTCGTATCCTGCTCTGCCCGATAACGGGTTGAGCCAGATCAGCCGGTGGCACCGGTGCTGCAAGAAGCGCATCTCTTTCTCCAGCACGGACACATCTCCGCGCTCCCAGCCATCGCTGATGATCAGCACAATCGCGCCCCGTCGCAACACGCGCCTGCTCCAGCGCCGGTTGAAGGCGCGCAGGCTCTCGCCGATGCGCGTGCCGCCGGACCAATCGACGACCTCGCGCGCGGCGTCGCCGATGGCGCGGTCAATATTTTTCAGCTTCAGTTGGGAGGTCACACGGGTCAGCCGCGTGCCGAACACAAAACACTCCACGCCCTTCAAGCTGTGCGAGACAGAGTAGGAGAACTGCAGCATGATGCGCGCGTACTTTTCCATGGAACCGCTGACGTCGGCGATGACAACCAGCGGGCGCTGCTTAATCTTGCGATCTTGCCAGGATAGCCTCAGGGGAACACCGCCGTGTTTTGTCGCCGAGCGTAGAACGCGTCGCAAATCGATGACACTTCCCTTGGCGGCGGGTACGCGGCGACGCGTCTGGCGCAGGCTCACCTGCCAGCGCATTCGCCGGATGAGCTGTCGCACGGTGTCCAGCTCCTCCTCGCTCATCTCGGCAAACGATTTGCGCTGCAATGACTCCGCGGCGCTGTAGCTGCCTGTCTTGTCGGCAACCTCTATTTCGCGGTCTGTCGTTCCCGATTTGTGCGCCATATAGGAGACGACGTTAAAGCGTTCGCGCGACTTTGCGCGGGGGTGTGATCGCTTCGTGTTGCCCCGGTTGGGCCACTCGCCGCGGGCGTGGACGCGCCAGAAGCGGTTGAAAATCGTTTCGAACAGCCGCAAATGCTCCTGCCGCGTGATCAGCAGGCTGCGCGCGGTGTGATAGACCTGCGCGCGGCTGCCAACGTCGACCAGAGAGACGCCTTCGGCGAATGCCATGCTTTGCTCTGGAGAGATGGGCACGCCCGCCTGCCGCAACATGCGCGGAAAAAGCAGGAGGTTCTCCAGAAAGTGACCCACTTTAGCCGGCATGGTTCTCCCGTGCTGCCCCCTCTCCGGCGACGGCCTTATCCAATAACCTGTCTATCTCCATACGCTGCAACTTGTCCACGTCATCCTGGTATTTGAGAATGATGCCCATGGTGGCGTTGACGATGGTGGCGTCCAGGCGCTCCGCGTGCAGGTGCATGAGGGCCTGCGCCCAATCCAGCGTTTCGGCCACGCCGGGCAACTTATATAGCTCCTCCTGGCGCAGGGCCTGGATGAAAGCGACAACCTGTTCCGCCAGGCGGCGACCGATACCCGGCGTCTTCAGCTGCACGATTTCCAATTCTTTTTGCGGCGAGGGATAGTCGATCCAACAGTAGACGCAGCGGCGCTTGAGCGCATCATGTATCTCGCGCGTGCGGTTAGAGGTAATAACCACGATAGGCTTGTGTTCAGCGCGCAGGGTGCCGATTTCGGGGATCGTGATCTGGAAGTCCGAGAGCAGTTCGAGCAGAAAGCTCTCAAACTCCTCGTCGGCGCGGTCCAGTTCGTCGATGAGAAGCACAGGCGCCTGCTCGTGGCTGCTGGCGATGGCCTGCAAGAGCGGACGTTTTAATAAGAATTTTTCGGTGAAGATATCATCGATGCTCTGCGAGTCGTCACCCATGCTCTGCGAGCCGTCACGCGCGCCGGGCGTCGCGCCCTGCCGCGCCTGGATTTCTAACAACTGGCGCGGATAATTCCATTCGTAGACCGCCTGGCTGATATCGAGCCCCTCGTAACACTGAAGACGGATCAGAGGCACGTCAAATGCCCGGCTCAAGACCTTTGCCACTTCGGTTTTGCCCACGCCCGGCTCTCCTTCCAGGAAGATGGCCTTTTCCATCTTGAGCGCCAGGAACAGGCTCGTGCTGAGCCCCACGCCGGCGACGTAATCCTGGTCGGCAAGCAGGGCCGAAACGGCTTCTACAGAATCGGGAATAGGGATCATGGGTTGCAACGAACGCGTCACAGAGTTCATGGTATCGGATTATTCCTTACAGCGCAGGGTCAGGTGGCTCAAATTGCTGAACCAGTTGGGTCAAATCGCCTGTCGTTGTGTTCGCGGACACGGTCAAAGACCGGCCCGAGCGATGCATCGTGTGTTCGTCAAACGACGCCGCGGCGCACAGCTTCGGCGGCGGCCTCGGCCCGGCTCTCAACCTCTAGCTTGTCAAAGATGCCGCGCAGTTTCCGTTTCACGGACGAGATGCTGAGATAGAGCGCCTCGCTAATCTCGACGTTGCTGGCGCCTTCGGTCAGCATCTGTAAGATCTGTCGCTCATCCTTCTCAAAGGTAATGCGCTCGACCATCTCCTCTGCACCGTCGGAAAGCAAGTACTGCACCACACGTTCCGTGATCTGCGGGCTCAGCACGCGCTCCCCGCGCGACACGCCGCGGATGGCGTTCACCAGCATTTCGTCAGACACATTTTTGAGCACGAATCCGCGCGCGCCCTCACGTAGCGCCCCCAGCACGTATTCGTCGTCGTCGAACGAGGTCAGCATGAGCACCTTCGTGTCTGGGCGCGCCGCCAGAATGCGACGCATGACCTCCAGGCCACTCTCGCCCGGCATACGAATGTCGAGCAGAACGACTTCGGGCGCGTGGGCCTGGACCATGTCCAGGGCGTCACTGCCGTTATCGGCCTGACCAACGATGGTAAATTCGTCGTAATTTGAAAGGAGGCTGGCGATACCCTGGCGCACGATGGGATGATCGTCCACAACCAGAATTCGCACGACGTGCATCGCTTTTAAGACTCCATCTCCGTGTGATCGTCAACGTCTAGCGGTATCGTCACTTCGATGCACGTCCCCTCTCCGGCCCCGGTCTGGATGGTGAGCCTTCCGCCTAACGCTTCCGTACGCTCCTGCATGCCCAGAATACCCAGCTGCCCGTTGCTATGCTGCCGCACCGCGCCCAGATCGAACCCCTTGCCGTCGTCTTCCACCGTCAGCTTCAGCGCACGGTGGGCGAAAGCCACAGTGACAGACGTGGCGCTGGCGTCGGCGTGCATGCTCGCATTCTGCAGCGCCTCCTGCACCAGGCGGTAAACGCTGATTTCAATTTTGGGCGCAAGTCGCAACGTCTGGCCCTCGGTGCGCACCGTGCAAGGAATCCCGCTGTAGCGCTGGAAGCGCTCAGCATAACGGCGCAAGGCGGGCGCCAGCCCCAGGGCGTCGAGCGTTGGTGGACGCAGGTGGTGAATGACGCGCTTAATTTCCGCTTCCACGCGGCGCAAGATTTCCTGTACCGTGCGTATGGCCTCTTCGGCGCGGGCCACATCGCCATCGCCCAACCGCTTCTGCGCCGATTTCAGCTCTAACATGGCGCCGATCAACAACTGGTTCGTACCGTCGTGCATATCGTGGGCAATGCGCTGACGCTCGCGCTCCTGCACGTCCACCGTTTCGCTGAGCAGCTTCTGTAACTGCGCTGCTTTGCGCGCCAGGTCTTCCTTTGTCTTGCGCAGCTGGCGGGTGCGTTTGGCAACCGTTTGCTCCAGCTCCTCGTTAGCCCCTTGCAATTTTTCGTAAAGTTGGGCGTTGCGAATGACGATGGCCACCTGCGCCGCATAGGTCGCCAACAACTGCTCGTGCTCAATTTCGTAGGGCTGCGGGCGATTGGCGACGCCGATCATGCCCATAGGATCATCTCGGATGCAGAGCGGCGCGCCCAGGAACGTGCGCACCGCCGGGTGCCCATCCGGCTGTCCCACGCGCCGCGGGTCGGCCGTAGCGTCGTCCGAGCGCAGCGGCTTGTTGTCCAGAACGACGCTGGCAAAGATGTTGGGGCGCAGGGGGATCAGATGATGGTGTTCGTAAAAACGTGCCGCCGGATGAAAGCCCTGGATGGCAACCACGTCCATGGCCTTCCCGTCATCTTTCGTCAATCCCACAAAGCCGAACTGCGAGTCCGTGAGGTCCAGACAGTGCTGCAAAGCCGTGTTGAGCACAGAATCCAGGCTGCGCAACGCCGACAGCTCGACGGCCATACGATACAGCGCTTCCAGGCGCTCGTGGCGCCGGATATTACCTTCTAACTGCGCGTCGATCATAGAGTGCTGTCTCAAGTGCCCGGCACTTATGTACCGTGCGTCTCTTCCGTACCTATCATCTGAGTGCCGGGCACCTTGGCTACTGAATAACTCGTTACAAAGGCCACTTAACCTTATACTATCAAATTGTATGGAAACTGTCAGCGCTTTTCTCCCTGTAGACCGTCGCCACGCGCTCGCGAGGCGACAGTTACTCCCTGACCGCACCCTCGGCGCCGTTCTGTTTGCTGACATTTCGGGCTTCACGCACCTCACAGACGTCGTGGCGCGCGAGCTGGGCCCCAAGCGAGGCGCAGAAGAGATTTCCACGCAGCTCGACCGCATCTATTCCGTCATGATTGCCCCCGTCCACGATTTTGCCGGCAGCATCATATCATTTAGCGGCGATGCCATCACCTGCTGGTTTGACGACCGGCCCACCGGCGCCGACGTGCAGGAGAGCGGCGCCGTGCGCGCCACCGTTTGCGCGCTCGCTATCCAAGCCGTCATCGGCCGGCTGCGCGAGATTCGAACGCCTTCCGGAAATGCGGTCGCTCTAGGCGTCAAGGTCGCCGTCGCCGCCGGGCTGGCGCGTCGCTTTATTTTGGGTGCGCCTGACGAGCAGCGGTTCGAGGTCATCGCCGGTAACCTGGTTGATCGCTCCGCCGCCGCCGAGCAGCTGCTGCGCCCAGGAGAAGTCGCCGTGGGTCCGGAAGTCGTCGAACAATTGGGCGCGGCGCTTGAGATAACGACCTGGCGCACGTCGCCAGAAGGCGAGCGTTTCGCCCTCATCTCTGCCGTCAAGAGAGAGATTGCGCCATCTCCCTGGCTTGAGATTCCCGACATCAACGTGGACGTCGCCAGCCGCTGGTTGCTGCCGGCGGTGTACGAGCGCCTGCGCAGCACGGAGGGCCAGTATCTGGCAGAACTGCGGCCCGTTGTGACCCTGTTTCTGCGCTTCGGCGGTATCAACTATGAGCGCGACGACGACGCGGGCCAAAAGCTATACGAATACATCTCCTGGATGCAAAAAATCCTCAGCCGCTATGGCGGCTATCTCTTACAACTGGTCATCGGCGACAAGGGCAGCTACTGCTTTATCGTCTTTGGCGCCCTGCACTCTCATGAAGATGACGCAGTGCGCGCCGTTGCTGGTGCCATAGACCTGGGCCAGATCCCCGGCGACCTGTCATTTATTCAGGACGTCTGCGTGGGTATCAGTCACGGAACGCTGCATGTGGGCGCCTATGGCGCGGACAACCGGCGAACGTTCGGCGTCATCGGCAACGAGACCAATGTCGCGGCGCGACTGATGTCCGCGGCAAAGGCGGGCCAGATCTTGGTCTCGTCCAAGGTGGGCGAGGCAGCCGAACGGGATTTTCGGTTTAAGGATTTGGGGCAGCTTGCGCTCAAAGGGCTGGCGCGCCCCGTCCCCGTGCTCGCCGTCGTGGGCAGGCGGCGGCAAACACGCGCCGGGGCCGCGCTGCAGACCATGGTCGGGCGCGACGAAGAGGCGACGATGCTGGGAGAGA
>CAYSMQ010000142.1:981-10896 GCA_964432035.1 uncultured Ardenticatenaceae bacterium | reverse complement strand
ATGGCCTGGTTGGGCATTATGCGGCGCATCAACTATATGCTCAAGCTAGACATTGACCTTGGCGATCTGCACGAACGCAGCAGAAAGTTGATCGAGGTTGTCGAGGCGCGCATCGAGGAGCTGGAGAGCGCCTCGCCCCAGCTCTCGGTGCGCGAATATCTGGATCGCCTGGCCGAAGATTTCGACGAGGTCCCCTTTGAGCCCCTCGACGACGTGTGGGAGGCGGAGCTACGCCGCCTGCTGGACGGAGAGGACGAGGCTGAGTAACCGCACCCGTTGCAGACCTGACAGGTTTCCAAAAACCTGTCAGGTCTTTACGAACTCCTACCCCGCTGCTCCGCAAAATCAACAAAGAATTCAATGGCCTGTGGGTTGCGCATGGCGCCCAGGTTAACGGCGTCTTGTGGTTCCTCGCCCAGCAGGATGGCGCGTACCGGTATCTCCATCTTTTTGCCACTTAGCGTATAGGGAATTTGCTCCACGGCGACAATCTCATCGGGCACGTGGCGCGGCGAAAGGTCGGCGCGCAGGCGCTTGCGGATGTCATCTCTTAGCGCGTCGTCCAGCGCCTCGCCTTCGCGCGTGACGACGAACAGCGCCATGTAAGACTTGCCTTCCAGGCTTTCGGTATCGACGACCAGCGCGTCAGCGATTTGCGGGAAGGTTTCCACGACGCGATAGATTTCGGCGGTGCCCATGCGCACCCCCTGGCGGTTAATGGTGGCGTCGGAGCGACCGTAGATAACGCAGCCGCCGCGCTCGTTTATTTTTATCCAATCGCCGTGTCGCCAGACCTCCGGATATACCGAAAAGTAACTTTCCTCGTAGCGGCGGTTGTCCTCGTCGTCCCACAAGAAGAGCGGCATTGATGGCATGGGCTTTGTAATCACCAGTTCGCCGACTTCGCCGATCAGCGGACGGCCCTGCAGGTCGAATGCTTGCACGCTTGCGCCCAGGGAACGCGCCTGTATCTCGCCGGCGTAGACCGGTTTTGTGCGCACACCTCCCAGAAAGCCGGTGCACAGGTCGGTGCCCCCGCTGAAGGATTCCAGCGCCAGGTCGTCGCCGACGTGCTCGTAGACCCAACCAAAGCCGGCCGGCGATAGCGGCGAGCCCGTAGACCCAATGGCCCGTAACATGCGCAGGTCGAAACGTTCGCCAGGCCGTATGCCGGCCTTCATGCAGGCATGAATAAAGGCCGCCGACGTGCCGAAGTAGGTCATGCTGGCTTCCGGCGCCAGGCCCCACAAGACATTGAGGTCCGGATAGTTTGGGCTGCCGTCGTAGAGGATAATAGACGCCCCACTCAGCAGACCGCCGACCAGGTAGTTCCACATCATCCAGCCCGTGCTCGTGTACCAGAAGAAACGGTCGGCCGGCTTCAGATCCATGTGCAGAACGGTCTCTTTGGCGTGCTCCAGCAGAACGCCCCCGTGTCCGTGCACCAGCGCTTTGGGCAGGCCCGTCGTTCCTGAAGAGTAGAGAACCCAGAGGGGGTGGTCGAAGGGAACTTGTTCGAAGGAAAGTTTGCGTTCCGCATCGCTGCGGTCCAGCGCGGCCTGCCAGGAGATGGCATCGTCGAGTTGGTCGAGGTCAGGTTCATCGCCCAGAAGAGGGACGACGACAGTTTTTTCCAGGCTGGGCAACGCCTCTTGCAAGTCGGCCACGACGTCCAGGCGCGGGAACGATTTGCCGTTATAACGGTAGCCGTCGCAGGCCAGGAGCACGCGTGGTTCAATTTGCGAAAAACGGTCCAACACGCTGCGCGCCCCGAAGTCGGGCGAACAGCTGGACCAGATGGCGCCAATGCTCGCCGTGGCCAAGAGGCCCACGACCGCTTGCGGAACGTTGGGCAGGTAGGCCACGACGCGGTCGCCGGGTCCGACGCCCCATCGGCGCAGTGTGGCTGCCAGCGCCGCCGTTTCCTGCCACAGTTCCTCGCGGTCAATCGCCAGCAGCGGACTCTCCTCCGACTTGAATAGTAGCACGGGCCCGTCCGCGGGCATGCGCGCAAACAGGTTCTCCGCATAGTTTAGGTGCGCACCTTTGAACCAATGCGCGCCGGGCATCGTCTCTCGGGCCAGCACCTCGCCGGGCGGCTGCGAGGCCTTGATATCGAAATAGTCCCAGATGCTTTGCCAGAAGGCCTCTAGCTCGCCGACGGACCATTGCCACAGCCGCTCGTAGCTTTCAAACTCTAACCCGCGCGTCTCGCGCAGCCATTCCATGTAATGGGTCAAATTTGCCTGGCGCTGCACCTCTTCAGACGGCTCCCAGAGTAACGTTCCTTCCTCGATGGCGTTCATCTCACATCACACCTCGCTCAAGGTTTATTGGCAGTTGGCATTGTTCATTGTAACAGCGATTGTTGTGCGTGAGGAATGCGGGCGCAATACAGTACGCCGTCCCGGTTACACCGCTGGCGTCCGGGACGGCGCACTGTGACTTTTATTCGGTTGGTGGCGCCGCTGGCTCTACGAGCCTAACTCTTCTCGCGACACCTGCTGACCTTTCGCCGTCGTCTTTCCTTCTTCAAGCAACGACTTAAAGCGCAGCAAATCCTTGTCCATCAGGCTTTTCGGATCGTAGCCTAGAAGTTCGGCGACGGAGTGTCCTGTTGCCCCACCTGGGGGGTTGTAGGTCATGCGCACGTCGACCTGCGTTCCACCCTCCTGGTTGGGAGAGAAGTGGACGATGCCCGCGTTTTGCACCGTGGCGCTCTGGTCCGACGACCAGGCGATCTCTTCGTTCTCCACGCGGCGCGTCACGTGCGCCTCCCAGGATACGGTGGAACCTGCCGGGCCTTTGACAACCCAGTGCGAGCGGCCGTCGCCCAGGTTTTTCACTTCGTCGACATGGCTCATGAAGCGGGGGAAGTTTTCAAAGTTATCCCAAACTCGGAATACTTCTTCAACCGGGGCGTTGACGTTGATCGTCTTCTGGATGTCCACTGCGCGGCGCCCGCTATCCACGCCCACAAGGCGCTTGGCGCGCTTGCCGCTGATGGCGCGAACCAGGGCAACGAATCCCAGCATGCTGAGGAGACTGCCCAGAATGCCGCTGCGCTTTAGACCGACGCCCATCAGCGCGCCACCCGCTGTGCCCGCAAGCAGCCGTGTCGCCGGAGGCCATGCATCGGGGCGTAGGGCAGGCGGAACGTCTCCACCTTGCAGCCCGGGCACGTCCTCTGCCGTCTTGTGCTCCACGAGGCGGTTGTCAATGGTGCGCACGCCCGGCACCTGCTCGATGGCTCTTAGCAACCCGTCCAGCTGGTGTGCCAGGATCGGCCCTCGTAGCGATACCTCTCCTTCATAAACGCCCACGTTTATGGCGCCGGGGTGCGACGTCCAGCGCCCCATCTCCGCACGCACGCGTTCCTTCAATACCTGGTCGGAGACGCCGTTGCCGTTGAATTTTCCGCGCACACCGTACCACAGGCCGCGGGCGCGGTTGGCCAGGTCACGGCCTGCCGGTTGTACGGCGCTCTCTGAGTCTGTCATCAGGCTCAGCGCCTTATCTCGCGCCAGCGAGCGACGTCGCGCGCCGCGCTCCGGATCGAGAAAGTACATCACAGCTGCGCCTAAAGTGGCGCCGCTAAATAGTGATAGAGGATTCTTCATGGAACTCACTCCTTGGCTTCCGTTACAGTAATCGTCGGTAAGTCTTTTGTCTTTTTTGCTACTCTACGCTTCTTCTGTACCATAATCTCAAAGGGCGCGAAATGTATTAGAGATATAAGTGGGGGGCACAATAATGATATACTGGGCCGGCGGGCCACGGGAGCGGCGGCGGGGGAGTATGTTATAATGAAAGAGGCGGACAACAGTAACCAGAAGCAGGCATGCGCCTCATTCGACTGGAGTGAGTAAGGTGAAGACGATTTCTGTACGCGTTAACGGTTCGCTGGTGAAGACGCTGGGAGCCTCGCGCCTGACGCTGCAGCTTCCGCAGCAGGCGACGGTTGCCGATCTGGTGCAAGAGCTTTCCCGGCGTCACCCACAAACAGCCGACGTGCTCGCCAGAGCAGTGGCGGTCGCCGGCGGTAAACATATTGAGCCCTCGACTGTGTTATCTGATAATCAAGAAGTGGCGCTGCTGTTGCCCATTGCCGGTGGATGATTAGGGAAATCGGATGGCTCCAAGACATCCGATTTCTGGAGCACTCACATTTATAGATCAAGTGACTCGAAGGAGGTCGCAACAATGGCAGTACGAGCAGACAAAGATGTAGGGCGCACGTTGGGAGCGACCGGAAACGGACACGGCGAGGGGCACGAAACTGTCTATGTCGACGAATTTGTCGACGGCAGTCTCGATCCGTCGCGGCCCATGCTGGGGCCCGTGCGTGACGGAGGACACATCATCGCCAACACGGCGCCCGGATGTTGGGGGCCTATGATTACGCCAGAGATACGGGGTGGACACGAGGTCACCAAACCTGTCGCTGTGAGCGGCGCCGAGCCCGGCGATGCCATCGTCTTGCGCATCAAAGATATCAGCGTCACGTCGATGGCGACTGCCTCAGGACACGACACCATTCTGGGCGAACGCTGCGTCGGCGATCCCTACGTCGCCGGCAAGTGTCCAGAGTGTGGCACGGTCTATCCCAAGACCGTCATCGAGGGTATTGGCCAGGAAGCCGTTCGTTGCGCCGAATGTGGCGCCGACGCGACTCCGTTCAAAGTCGCCAACGGCTATACGATTGGCTTTGATAACAATCGCTCCTTAGGCGTTACCTTCGATCAGGAGACGGCCGAGAAAGTGGCGCGCGAAGCGCGATACTTTGCCGCCATGCCCGAGAAGTCAATCCAGAACTCGATCCTGACCTTCGCGCCGCACGACCTGGTGGGTCTCGTCGCCCGTCTGCGACCGTTCATGGGCCAGTTGGGCACCACGCCCGCCGTGCCGATTCCCGATTCGCACAACGCCGGTGACTTTGGCGCTTTCCTCATTGGCGCTCCCCACGAGTACGCGCTATCCGCCGAGGAGTTAGAGAACCGCACCGATGGACATCTGGACATCGACGCCGTGCGCGCCGGCGCTATTCTTATTTGCCCTGTTAAAGTTGCCGGCGGCGGGGTCTACCTGGGCGATATGCACGCCATGCAGGGGGACGGAGAAATTGCCGGTCACACGGCCGACGTTTCTGGCACCGTTACGCTCCAGGTGCACTTGCTCAAGGGACTGAACATCGACGGGCCGCTGCTCTTCCCCGTTAAAGAGGATCTACCCTTCCTGGCTCAGCCACTGACCCTGGAAGAACGGTCGCGGGCCGAATCGCTGGCGCAGCAATGGGGCATGGACGAGGTCGAAGATAGCCTGCCTATTTCGGTTATCGGCACCGGACCCGATCTGAATGCGGCGACGGACAACGGCCTGGAACGGGCCGCGCAGCTATTTGATATGACCGTGCCCGAGGTGCGAAACCGGGCCACGATTACCGGCGCCATCGAAATCGGACGTCACCCCGGCGTCGTGCAGGTAACCTTTAGGGCGCCTGTTGCTTTGCTGGAGAGAAAGGGGCTACTGGACTTCGCGCGCGACCAATACAGCGCATAACTGCCAAAGAAAAGGCCCCCGGGTAGCACCGGGGGCCCTTTGACACCTACGAGTTGCGTTCGGCGGCTCATGCCACTTCTCTTTCCGTAATATGATCGGCCACCTGCTTGATTCTATTTACGGCCTGGTTGTTTGGTTGTGTCACAAGCAGTGGGCGGCCCCGCTTGTGTACCAATGCACAGGCGTCCGCAGCGGGCGGGATAACGCCGATTATCTGGCAGTCCAGCTCCTCTTGTGCCTGCTCTACATTCAGCCCCATGGCCAGTGGAACGTGGTTGACGACGATGGCGTTGACCACGCCGCGCCTGATCCCCCAGCTATTTATCAAATCCAACACTTTTCTGCCGGCGGTCAGACTATCCTCCTCAGGTCTGGTGACCAATACGACACGATCGCAGCGCCGCAGCGCCGCCTCCATCGCCGGCGAAAAATCACCGGAAAAGTCGACGAGGACCGTGTCTGCCAACTTGGCCAGTCCGTCGATGAGCTGTTCCGCCTGTTCTACTTCGATGGTTAATAGAGTGTCACTGTCGTTGGGTCCATAGAGCACCTCAACGCCGATAGGATCCGTGATTAGATGCGCCCGGATTCTTCGTTCGTCAAGCGGCCCACTGCCGTCGGCAACAAGTCCTTGCAACGTTTCTGCGGGCTTGTGGCCCAGTTGCACGGAGAACGTGCCGAAATGGGAGCGAAATTCGGCAACGACCACGGACTGCTCCTTGAGGGCCAGTGCGAAAGCCAAGTTCAAGGCCATGGTCGTCGTCCCCACGCCCCCTTTGGCGCCCAGAAATCCGATCACCTTGCCCCGGCCCGCGGTCGCGGCGCCGCGCAGACGCTCAATGCGCTGCAACTGACTCGCCACGCGAGCCACCATCTCCTTGGGGCTAATCGGTTTCGTCAGGTAGTCGTCGGCGCCGGCCTCCAGGCCTTCAATCTTGTCTTCCACCTGCGCGCGGGCGCTCAGCATGATGATAGGCAAGGTCGTCGACGAAGAGTGGCTGCGCAGCTTGCGACATAGTTCAATGCCACTCTCGCCTGGCAGCATCACGTCCAGAATGATCAGGTCAGGCGTCTGAGTGCGCACCTTCTTCAGCGCTTCTTCTGCCGTTTGCGCGGCGATCGGCTCATAGCCGACGCGCTTCAAGGCAAGGCCAATTAGGCGCAGAAGTTCAGGATCGTCGTCGACGATAAGAATCTTGGCGCTCATAGGTTACTCGCGTATGGTGACTGTCGTCAGGAAAGGCTTTCACGAATGACTGTGATTAGCTGATCCACGTCGAAAGGTTTGGATAGAACGGCATCCGGCGCGAGGGTTTGTCCTCCACTTTTCGCGTACGGTTTATCGTATGCCGTTATCATTATTACCGGAATGGTCGACCACTTCTCATGGTTGCGGATAGCTTCTAGCAGTCCATACCCGTCTAACTCGGGCATCATGACGTCGGAGATAATGCAATCCGGGCGCTGGCTCTGCAGGATTTGCAGGGCCTCAGCGCCATTGCTGGCTGTGAGCACTTCAAAGTCGGAAAGTAATAGCAGATCGGCAATGCTCTCTAACAAGACTGCATCGTCGTCTACGATGAGAATTACCGGTTCTGTCATGTCGAGTACCAACTCGCTGTTTGAGTGGCTGCAATAACGCGCACATCATCGAAGTCGCGTTGTGGCCACGTTTAATTAATAGGATGGCATGCGAAGCTGCGACGCGACGTTAGGATACTTCCATCCACACTGAAATGCTACTGCCTTTTAACAGGAGTTGGTACCCAACTTTGGTACTGTTGGAAACGCAATCTGAATGGCCCGCCATAGCTGTACGGCAGCGTTTGAGACAACGCGATTTGACGCTTGTCTTACCCCTCAGGCGCTGTAGCCTCCGGCAAAGGTGTCGATCATCAGCCGCGGATTGCCGAGGGGATAGAGGATCGGGCAGGTTGCGCCCCGCTTAACGTACTCGCGCACGCGCGCCTTGGCCTCTTCCGGCGTTCCTGTCGCCGTAATACGCAGCACTAATTCATCGGAGACGTGTACCATGGCGCGTTCAATCTGTTCCTTGGTAGCCGGCCAACCCAGGATCGTCTGGATCTTGTCCACCGTGTCCTGAGACACGCCGCTGGCTTTGGCAATGTGTGGCTGTTGCGCCAAGTATTGCGTCAACAACATCTTCGCACCACGAATTGCCGTGTCACGATCGTCATGCACAGAGCACACAACCAGTTGCGGCCGGTCTATGTCGTCAATGCTGCGCCCGGCGCGCTCGGCGCCGATTTCCAGGCGCTTCATGGCCTCGTCATTATATTCGGGCGGAACACAGTAGTTTAGGACGACGCCGTCGGCAATTTCGCCGGTTAGTTCCATCATCTTGGGACCCGTAGCGCCGATGTAGATGGGCACATTGCGCGGCTCGCGCCGGCCGTGAACGACGTCCAGCTCGATATCGTTCACGTAGTGGAATTCGCCATGGTACGTGACGTTTTCCAATTTTAGAAGGCGACGCAGGACTTCTATCGTTTCGCGCATGGCGGTCAGCGGCTTGCGTCGTTCGATGCCCACGTTGCGCGCCAGCGGGTCCCACCAGGCCCCGATACCGCAAATGATGCGGTCGGGCGCCAGATCGTCCAGCGTCAAGAACGTGGACGCCAGAAGGCCGATGTTGCGTGTCCAGTTGTTGATGACGCCGCTCCCGATTTTGATGCGACTGGTGTGCGCGGCAAACGCCGCCATGGGCACGATGGCATCGCGCACGAGGCGACTTTCAGCCTGCCACACGCTATCGAACCCCTTCTCTTCAGCGTACTTTGCCAGTTCAATCCCCTCGTCCAGGGGGTGTGCATCCTGTAGGTACAGGGCAACACGGTCGTTGCTCATAAAGTTCCTCCTAAAGAATTAAGTCCTTGTGACCCACCTGAGACAGGTATGAACAGGCGGGTATAACCGTTTTGTCTCTTAGAAACGGCTCCGTTCCTGCCGTTTTGACTTGGAAAATCCGGAGCTTTTTTACATAATAGGTTATACTATTGTTAAGTCATGCTTTTTCTCTTGCAAGGTACACCACGTTCAATAGCATCCAGGGCACGGATTGAGCTAAAGAGCCCGGCACGCGAACAGGAAGGGATATGCGGCAGCGAGCAAACCTAATTGTATTCTGGATTGTCGTATTGTCCAGCATTGCCCTTCTGCTCCTGGTCATCATCCGCCCCGATCTGGCGCCGGCCTGGTCGGGGTTGGGGCAGACGCCACAACCGGAAGCAGGGGTAGAGCCCGCCAAAGACCTTTGGGACTGGTTACAGTTGCTTGCCATCCCCCTCTTTTTGGGCGTTGGCGCCTGGTGGCTGGGCAGCTCGTTATTGACCACGGGACAGTCCGTCGTCCAAAATCGCGTGCAGAGCGAGCGCGAGCTCGAGGAAGCGCGACAGCACCGCGCGGCGCTCGAAGCCTACTTTGACAACATGAGCGACCTGCTAATTGACGGTCGCCTGCACGCCGGCGGCAACCGCGGCAGCAGCGTTCGCAGCGTGGCGCACGCGCGCACGCTGGCCCTGCTGCGCACGGTAGACGGCAAGTACAGAGGGGAAGCCGTGCAGTTTCTTTATGATTCGGGTCTGGTTGGCCCCTCGCGCATCGTGGAGTTGCGGCGCGCCGACCTGCGCAAAGCACAACTCGCCGGGGCCGTTCTAACAAAAGCTTACTTCTGGCAGGCCAATCTGTCGGAGGCCAATCTCGCCGGAGCCAATCTCAACCGCGCCGATTTCTGGCTGAGCAATCTAAGAGGCGCGCGGCTTGCCGGCGCCAGCCTGCGGCGCGCACACCTTGGCGGCGCCGATCTTACGGGCGCGGATTTACGTGGCGCCGATCTCACCGGCGCCAATCTTCGCGGCGCCATCCTGGACGACGCCGACCTGACGAACGCGACGGTCACAGCCGAACAACTGAGCCGCGCCGACTCCCTCCATTCGTTGCGACTTCCCAACGGCACGATTTTTGAGAGCAACGGGCCCGTATAAAGCAACGGGGCCGCATAACAGGAGACAGCCAACAATGAACCTTCTCATTCATAACGCGACAATTTTCACCAACGACGAGCAAAACAGCGTCCTCGAGGACCACGCAGTCGCCGTAGAAGGCGCCCGGATCCGCGCCGTGGGACCGCTTGACCAACTGCGCCAGGAGTACGGGGGCTTTGATATGTTGGACGGCGGCGGTAAATTGCTGATGCCGGGCCTTATCAACGCGCACATGCACTTTTACGGCACCTATGCCCGCGGTCTGGCGCTGGAGCGGCAACCGCAAGACTTCGGACAGATTTTGGCCTGGTTGTGGTGGACGTTAGACAAAGACCTTGACCTGGACGGCGTC
>CAYSMQ010000142.1:0-971 GCA_964432035.1 uncultured Ardenticatenaceae bacterium | reverse complement strand
AAACACGGCGTGACCACCGTCATCGACCACCATGCCAGCCCCAACGCGGTCGCCGGCAGCTTGGATAAAATCGAAGAGGCCCTGGCTCAGGTGGGCATGCGCGGACTCTTGTGCTATGAGGTGTCCGACCGCGACGGTAAAGGGGTGCGTGACGAGGGTCTCGAAGAGAACGTCCGCTACATTCGCAAGTGCCAGGAGGCCCGCAGCAGCGACCCGACGCATCCGTTTGCGGGAATGATGGGCCTGCACGCTTCTTTCACCCTGGACGATGATTCGCTGCGCCTGGCGGCGGACAAGGCGCAGGCGCTGGGCGTAGGTCACCACATTCACGTGCTGGAGGGTACGCTTGACGAGGAGGAAACGAACCGCAAGTATGGCGTGGGGGTCGCGCAGCGACTCTATGAGTATGGTATCTTTGGCCCCAAAAGTATCGCCGCTCACGGCATCTATTTGGACGGAAAAGGCATGGATCAGGTGGCGCAGACGGACACCATCGTGGCCCACAATCCGCAATCTAATATGAACAACGCCGTGGGGCGCGCGGACGTGTTCGCCCTGCTGGATCGCGGCGTCACGGTGGGCATTGGGACCGACGGCATGACGCCAGATGTCAAGGTGGACACGCGCACCGGCTATTTGATGCACAAGCACGACCTGCAAGACCCTAACGCCGGTTGGATGGCGTTCCAGAATATGCTACTCAAGAATAATCCGGCCATTTACCGGCGGCTGACCGGCGACAACGTGGGCCAGGTGCAACCCGGCTTCCTCGCCGACCTTATCCTCGTGGACTACGCGCCGCCCACAGAGCTGAACGGCGACACCTTGTGGGGCCACTTCCTGTACGGCATCGCCGACGCGCCGGTGGACACGACGATTATCAACGGCGAAATTGTGATGCAGAACAAGCAGATTGCGGGCCTCGACGAGGCGGAAATCGCCCGCGCTTCGCAAGAAGTGGCGCGCCAGAC
>CAYSMQ010000141.1:7693-11021 GCA_964432035.1 uncultured Ardenticatenaceae bacterium | reverse complement strand
AGGGGCTCTACATGGTTACAGAATTGTCCTAAAGAGGCCCTTCTTCCTTCTTTCCTCTTCCTTCTTTCTTCTTACTTCCCTGCCACATACACAACCCACTCCTCCGCATCATTCAACGGCAACCCATCCCATGCTCTAAACACCTCTACCTCTCCAAAACCGCAGCTCCTTAACAGCCGCACCACCTCCGCGACTGAGTAGGTCTGGTCACACAACAATATCTCATCCAGCGCTCCCGTCTCCAGGTGCAGCGTAAAATACCGCTCGCAGCTGAGCATCTGCTCCGGATACCAGAACCGCTGGCCCAGGCTCAAGAACGGGCCGTCACCCCACAGCCCCTTGTCGTCGGCGTACCACCACGTGCTCTCCTGCTTGTCAACCTTCTCCTGGTCCAACAGTTCCAGGCACAGACGTCCACCCGGTCGTAACGCGCGCGCAATCTTTTCTAACAACGCCCGCGCCTCGCTCCGCTCAAATACCGCCGCCTGCCCATACAGGAACAGCGCCGCATCATACGCCGCCTCCCCAAACGCCGCCTCGCGTACATCCTCCTGCACGAACCGGCAACGCGCCTCCACGCCCTCCCGCTCCGCCAGCTCCCGCGCATAGGCAATCGCCGCCGGCCCAAAATCCACGCCTAGCACCTCCATGCCCCGCTGCGCCAAAGGCACGGAATAAAGCCCCGGCCCGCACGTCACGTCTAGCAGCGCCTGTCCCCGCGCCAGACCCAACTTCTCCCACATCCACCCCAACTGCATCTCCCGCTCCGCCTTCACCCTCGACGCCGCCCCATGAGACTCATCCAGATGCTCCCGCAACATCCGCCGCGAAAACGCCTCATCATCCCAGGGCAAGTTCCCACCCCCAACCCACGGCTCCGGCCGCCCCGCCCTCTCATAAACCTCCCTCAACACCGACATCACATCAACCCCCAATCTCTAATCTCTAATCTCCAGTCTCCAATCCCCAATCCTCATTAACCTCCCACCAATCTGCACTCTCCACTCTCCGCTCTCCCTGTTATAATACCGCCATCATGCCATTACTACCCGGCGAAATACTTAACAAACGTTACCGTATTGTGAGCCTGTTGGGGCGAGGGCAAGCCGGCGCTGTGTATCACGCCTGGGACGTGAAAGACGGCGTTGATCTGGCCGTCAAAGAGGTCCTGGAGCCCGGCGTTGAGCCCCAGAAGCGCTTTCGCGCCGAGGCGCGCCGCCTCAGCGGATTGGACCATCCCCAACTGCCGGCGGTGCGCGACCACTTCGCCGTCGACGGTGTGGGCCAATATTTGGTCAGCGACTACGTGCCCGGCGTGGACGTGCGCACCCTCCTCGAGCAGTACGGCCCTTTGCCCTCCGAACGGATCATTGAGTGGCTTCAGGCCGTCTGCGAGCCACTCGCCTATCTTCACGAGCGAGATACCCTGCACCTGGACGTCAAACCAGCCAACATTCGCACTGCGCCCGACGGCGTCGTCTATCTCGTAGATAGTGGCCTTCCCGGCCTGGGCATCCCCCAGGGCGCTCGCGGCTACGCGGCGCCCGAACAGCAGAAACAGAGCGACGACGTCGGCCCCGCCGCCGACATATACAGTCTCGGGGCAACCCTCTACAGTATGCTCACCGGCGAGACCCCGCCCGGCGCCTTGCAGCTGGAGAGCGGCTTCGCCGACCTGCCAGCCGCCCGCGAGGTCAATCCTGACGTAGAACCCTACCTCTCCATCGTCGCCAACCGTGCCATGTCCCAGCGTCCCGACGCGCGCTATGAAACCGTCGGCGACTTCGCGACTGCCCTGGAGCGCCCCTCAGGCCGGCCCGCCGCACAGCGCCAGGTCCGGCCTGGTAGCCCGGAGCCGCGTCGCAGCGAGCCGCTGCCCACCACGCCACCGCCGCGCCACATCCCCACGCGCACACGCCGCCAGATGCAGCAGCGCACCATGCTTGGCTTGCTGGGCGTCCTGGTCGTCATCATCGCCGCCGGCCTTGCCATCACCTTCCTGGGCCCCTCGCCCCTCCTGGGCAGCGAAGAAGAGGACGCCGCCGCCACAGCCACCGCGCAAGCCGAAGTTGTTGCCGCGCTCACCGCCGTCGCTCCCACCGTCACCCCCACGCCGCAGCCTACGCCGCAACCCTCGCCCACGCCCGAGCCCGTCATCAGCGATACCGGCTCCCGCATGCTGTTTATGCCTGGTGGCCAATTCCGTCTAGGCAACGACGAGGGCGACGACGACGAGCAACCATCCCGCAGCGTCAGTCTGGAGCCCTATTACATCGACGAAACCGAAGTGACCAACGGCGCCTATGCCCAGTGCGTCTCCGCCGGAGAGTGCGATCCGCCCGCTACCAACCGCGCCTCCTTCTACACTGACTATTACGGCAACCCCGAATACGCCGAATACCCCGTCCTCTTCGTCAACTGGTACCAGGCCCAAGAATTTTGCCAGTGGCGCGGCGACCGCCTGCCTACCGAGGCCGAGTGGGAAAAAGCGGCCGGTTTTGACCCCCAGGAAGCCATTAAGTATACCTATCCCTGGGGAAACAACTTTGAGGGCACACGCGTCAACTACTGCGACACCAACTGCTACCGCGGTGACCGCGATTCGGCCTTTGACGACGCCTACAGCGACACCGCGCCCGTCGGCACCTACCCCGAAGGCCGCTCCCCCATTGGCGCCTATGACATGCTGGGCAACGTCATGGAGTGGACTGCCGATTGGTACGACCGCAACACCTATACGACCGGCCCCGACGTCAACCCCATGGGCCCCGTCGAAGGCTTCACAAAATCTGTGCGCGGCGGCTCCTGGCTCTCCCCTCGTGAAGAGCTTCGCATTACCGCGCGCACCTTCTACGATCCCAACGAAGTCCGCGCCAACATCGGTTTCCGCTGCGCCGCCGACGTAGAAGCCAGCGGCTAACTGTAGCGCGAGCGTCCCCGCTTGCCGTCCGCTTTACACCCCCAACACCTTTCTCCCCACACCCACCACAACCGCATCCTCTGCCAGCGCCACCGCCAGATCCGGCAACCCCTTATCCTGCGTCAAGGCGCGCCGCGCCTGATACCCTGCCGCCGCCCCTGCCACGGCAGCCGCTCCACCCAGCGCCGCCCCCACCCAGAGCGACCACCCTTCGAGCGCGCTCAACGCCGCTCCCACCGCTGCGCCCGAGGCCGCCCGGGCTGCCAGCGGCAACGGATCCGTGCGCGCCGGCACGAAAGGCAGCTTGTCCGCAATCAACTCGCCGCCCGCAAAGAGCTGCACCAACGACACCACCGGTTCCTCGCCCACAAGCCGCAAAAGCGGGTGCGGCCATTCCTCAGGCGGATT
>CAYSMQ010000141.1:0-7593 GCA_964432035.1 uncultured Ardenticatenaceae bacterium | reverse complement strand
TACTCGCTACACATTAAACCGAAAATAGATAATATCCCCATCCTGCACCACGTAATCGCGCCCCTCCAGCCGCATCTTGCCTGCGGCCTTAACGGCCGCCGTGCTCCCATGTTCCACAAACGTCTCGTAGTCGATTACCTCGGCGCGGATAAACCCCTTTTCAAAATCGGTATGAATCACACCCGCTGCCTTGGGCGCCGTCCATCCCTCTTGCACCGTCCAGGCTCGCACCTCGTTCTCGTTCGACGTAAAGAAGCTAATCAGTCCCAACGTCTCGTAGCTGCGCCGGATTACTTGCGCCAGGCCGCTCTCTTCGACGCCTGCCAACGCTAAGAATTCCTGACGCTCCTCTTCTGTGAGCGCCGCCATCTCCTCTTCCAGGCGCGCGCTCAGCGTCACAATTTGCGCCCCTTCCTCAGTTGCCAGCTCGTGCACCGCCTCCACGCACGCATCTTCCTCTCCCAATGCCTCCTCGTCCACGTTCACCGCGTAGATGACCGGTTTTGCCGTCAGGAACCGCATCTCCTGGTTCAGCCGCCGCAGGGCCTCGTCGCTGGCATCCAGCAGATTGCGAATCGACTCGCCGCGCTCCAGCTGCTCCTTTAAGACCAGCGCGCGTTCCTGCAAAGGCAAGTAAGTGCGGCGGTCGCCCTTCACCTGGCCTTCCAGCCGCTCCAGCTTCCTTTCCAACTGCTGCAAATCGGCCAGAATCAACTCCAGGTTTACGATTTCAATGTCGCGGCGCGGTTCCGGCGCACCCCCCACGTGTACCACGTTAGGATCCTCAAAACAGCGCACGACGTGCACGATGGCATCCACGTCGCGAATATTTGCCAGAAACTGGTTTCCCAGCCCTTCGCCGCGGCTGGCCCCTTCCACCAGACCCGCGATGTCCAGAAACTCAATCGTGGTGTGGATGGCGTTCGGCACCACCATCAGCTCTTGCAACGTCTCCACCCGCTCGTCGGGAACAGCCACGACCGCCTTGTTGGGCTCGATCGTGCAGAAAGGATAGTTGGCTACCTGGGCATTTTGCGCCCGCGTGAGCGCGTTAAACGTCGTGCTTTTACCCACATTTGGCAACCCCACAATGCCAATACTCAGACTCATAACGCTATGCCATCAATTGCCAGGAGTGACTGCCTGGAGCAACCATAATTGCCCTCCTCACAAAACACTCTCCCACCTCTTCAACCCTCTGTGCGCTCTGTGGTTATATTCACCAGATCGCGCGGCGCGATCAGGACGCCATCCTCGTCGGCGTACACAAACTGCCCCTCGCGAAACGTGATGCCCGCGAAGTGGACCGGCTTATGGCGGCTACCGCGCCCGTGCTCAGACGGCGGTAGCGGCGATGACGCCAGGGCCCGGATGCCGATAGCCATTTCTGACAGGCGAGCAGCGTGACGCACGCATCCGTAGATGATTATTCCCTGCCAGCCGTTTTCTTCTCCAAGTTGCGCCAGCTCCTGCCCTACCAGCGCCCGTTGAATCGACCCGCCGCCATCGACGACCAACACCTTGCCCTCGCCGGGCTCTTGCAGAATCTCTTGAATAAGACCGCGATCTTCGTAGATGTCCAGCGTAATGATGGCGCCGTGAAAGCGCGTCCGGCCCCCGAAACTGGGCAGAATGGGTTCGGCGGCTTCCACTTCGCTGCCAAAGCGATCCGCCAGTCCTGCCGTCGTAAAAGTCATTTCCTCGGATAATATGGTGTTCATCACAATAAATCAACCTGTCTCACTTGATGGCGCGTACCGCAGTAGCGCCGTCAGCATCATGAGCGCCAGCACTAAGTCTATCAGAATTGCCAACATCGTAGTTTGTGGCCCGATTGCCGTGAAAAGCTGGCCAATCAGCCATGGCAGCGTCATGCCGCCCAAACTGGCGCCCACGAAGAAGATGCTCGTCACCTTGCCCGTGATTGCCATCCGCCGTTCCGCCAGCGTCAAAACCGTAGGAAATACGGAAGCCATGCTCAATCCTACACCCGCCGTACCCAGCCACACCACGAATTGGGCCTGGGGCCAGAGCAGAATGAGCGCCACGCTGGTCGCCGCCAGGCCCAGATCGCCGAACAGGATAGCCCTTGGTCGCAAGCGGCTCGCCAGCGGAATCGCCAGCAGGCGGCCGATCGTGAACGTTCCCCAGAACAGCGATGTCAGGTACGCTGCCGTCGTCTCTGCCGCCACTCCCATGGCCACGGTGTAACTAAATATCCAGCCGCCAAAACTGATTTCCGCGCCCACGTATAGCGCCAGCAAGACTGCCATGAGTAGGACCAGCAGCGTGTCCATTTGCGCCTTTGTGTTTGATTCGCCGTTGCCTGCGACCGGCGCGCGTGGGCTGGGCAGGCGCGCCATCCAGAACAGCGCCGGCAGCGTGAGCAAGGCCAGGATCCAGTAAGCCCAACGCACATCCCCGTTTATGGCCAGCACCTGAGCCACGATGATCGGCGCCAGAAATGCGCCTATCCCAAAGAAGAAGTGCAGGCCGTTCATAAACGGTCCCACGGCGCGCCCGTGCACCCACACGATCAGGGTGTTCACGCCCACGTCCAGTACGCCCTCCCCCATACCCACCACGAACAGGAGCCCTGACAGCAGCCAGAGGGCGGGGATGAGCGGAATCATACCCAGACCAATAAAAAAGACAACCAGCGTGGCTATCAGAATCGGGTGCCCGGCTCGCCGGTCATATAGACGACCCGCCAGCAATGCGCCGCTGAACCCGCCAAGCGAGCGCGCCGCGAACAGAATGCTCACCTCGCTTAGCTGGGAACCGGTCTGTTCCGCCAGATAGGGCAGGGTGGGGCCCAGCACAGCCAAAACCAGACCCAGGACGATAAAAGACAGGTAGTAAGCCGCCGTCGGGCCCCAGCCTGCTTGTCCTTCTCGTTGCGCCTGCACCGGCGCCGCACTATCCACGGACCGTTCGCTTCGTCGGCTCGCCGGCGCCGTTGCCGTCGGGCGCAACAATGCGCTCGCCCGTCTGCACGCGCCATAGCATGGCATAGATTCCGTCGCCCTGTACCAGCTCATCATGTCGCCCCTGCTCGCGCAGCATGCCGTTTTCCAGCACGAAGATGCGATCCGCGTTGCGAATCGTCGATAAGCGGTGCGCGATCATGATCGTCGTGCGGTCCTTCACGATCCGTTCCAACGACCGTTGGATGGCTGCCTCCGTCTCGTTGTCCACCGACGACGTGGCCTCGTCCAAAATCAGCACCGGCGGGTTCTTCAGGACGGCGCGCGCGATGGAGATGCGCTGCCGTTGCCCACCCGACAGCTTCTGTCCCCGCTCGCCCACAATCGTGTCGTAACCTTGCGGCAAGGCCATGATGAACTCGTGCGCCTCGGCGACTTCGGCCGCCGCTATGATTTGCTCCATACTGGCATCGAACGTGCCGTAGGCGATATTCTCTTTTACCGTGCCGTGGAACAAGAACACGTCCTGGCTAACCAGTCCGATCGCCTCTCGCAGATCCTTCATGCGCAGCGTGCGAATGTCGTGCCCGTCCAGGCAGATGCGCCCCTTTTGCACGTCGTAGAAACGCAGCAACAACTTGATTACCGTGCTCTTGCCCGCGCCCGTGGGACCCACGATCGCCGCCGTTTCTCCAGCGGCAACGTGCAGAGAAAGATTGCGCAGCGTGACCGGCCGCTCGTGTCCCTCGCCCTCGTAGCTAAAACTCACGCCCTCAAAGGCGACTTCACCGCGCACCTGCCCTACGGGCAAAGTCTTGTGCCCATCGTCCATTTGTATTTCCGTTTGCAGCAGGTTCAGGACGCGCGTCGTAGAGGCCATCGCCCGTTGGTACAGGTCCAGCGTCGTGCCCAGGCGCGTCAGAGGCCACAGGAGTCGCTGCGTCAAGAACACCAGCACACTGTAGACGCCCACGTTCAACTGCCCGTTCAGTGCCAGGTAACCGCCAAAGACCATGATTACGATGAATCCGGCCATGATCGCCATACGAATTAGCGGGACAAACGCCGAGCTAAGGATAATGGCCTGCCGGTTGCTCTCGCGATAGGCTCCGCTCTCGCCCATCACGCGTTGCACCTCGTGCGCCTCGGCCGTGTAGCTCTTAATCGTCGCGATGCCGCTCAAATTGTTCGATAGCTGGCTGTTAAGCTGGCCAACCCGTTCGCGTACCTCCGCATAGCGCGGCGCGATCTTCTTCTGAAAGCGCAACGCGCCCCAGATAACGAAGGGCATTGGTATCAACGCCATCCAGGCCACGCTGGGCGCCGCCGCCAGAAAGATGGCGCCGATCACAATTGTCGTGGTCACCACCTGCAGGATGTCGTTGGCGCCCGTGTCCAGGAACCGTTCGAGTTGGTTAATATCGTCGTTCAGGATGGCCATCAGACTCCCCGTGCTACGGTCTTCGAAATAGGCCAATTCCAGATTCTGCACGTGCTCGTACGTATCCACGCGTAGCTCGTGCTGTATCGTCTGCGCCAGGTTGCGCCAATACAGTTGGTATAGATACTGAAAGGCCGACTCCAACACCCACGTGATCACGGTCAACCCCGCCAGTAACCATAGCTGGTTCGCCGTGTCTGTCACGCCGATGACCGCTATGAACGATTCTTCGCGGTTAACCACCACGTCCACGGCGGCCCCGATCAATGCCGGCGGCGCCAGGTCAAAGACCTTATTCAGAATCGAAAAGAGTGTCGCCAGAAAAATGTCGCGTCGATGCCCTGTCGCGTAATTCCAAAGGCGCAACAGAGGGTGTTTGCTATTACTCTCAACCATCAAAAGTTCCTTTCTTTAAGGTCACTACTTCCGGCCCCCAAAGTAAATCTTACGAGCCCGATTCTAGCCCACACCCCTTGCCGCGCCAACGCTGCAACCTGATGCTCGTTATAACGTAATACATAACAGATGATGCTAACCTATCCTTAACCTCTGATCAGATATCTTTGGTGTCGGTTCGTGCGCAAGACCGGCCCTACCTGTCCTCGCCAACCGCGAGGCAAGCTTAAAAGGAGCGACAAATGAGCTTTCTCGGTAACCTCATCTGGCTAATCTTCGGCGGACTGATCGTAGCCATCGGCTACATCGTGGGCGGTATCCTTCTCTGCTTCACGCTCGTAGGCATCCCCTTTGGCCTGCAGTCGATCAAACTCGGCGTCGCTACGCTGACCCCCTTCGGCAAAGAAGTCGTGGTCAGCAAGAACGAGGGCCCGGTGGCCATGCTCTTCGACATTCTTTGGATTATTCTCTTTGGCTGGGAAATCGCAATTGCTCATCTTACCGCCGCCGCCCTGCTGGCTATCACCATCGTCGGCCTTCCCTTCGCCCGCCAGCACATCAAGCTCATCCCTATCGCCATCCTGCCCTTTCAACGCGACCTGCGATAAGAAAGAATCGCCAAAAAGCAACGTGCCGCGCATGATTTGCGCGGCACGCATTCGTTCGTATTGATAAGCTCAGGATGAGCTCTTTAGCGCGCAAGCTGTTAACGATTCATCGACTTCATCCACAAGCCAATCACCACTGCCACCACGACGGCCGCTGCAGCAAACATCAGGGGGTTGGTCTTCATCGATTGCGCCACGTCGCGCGCTTCCATGTCTTTCAGCTTCGACTCGTAATAGTCGGCCTTGTCTCGCATTTGCTCGCGCGCGTCTTCCACGCGGTGTTGGAGCTCTTCGCCTGTGTCTCGCATGCGACGCTCCCAGCGCTCGCGCACGTCGCCTAACTGCTCACCTGCATCTTCCAGAAAATCGTTGACCTGCTCGCGCGCCTCATGCTTGCTAAAGCCGTATCGCTCGCGCAGCTTGCCTTCCAGCACCTTCCGCCGACCTTCAATTTCGTCAAGGTCATCGCCAGTCAACCGGCCCCAGCGCTGTTCTAGCGCCCCGCGCAACCGTGTCCATCGTCCTTCAAGTACCTGACTGTTCATTTCTATCGTCTCCTTATAGTCACTTATTCTATCAAATTCAATTTCGCTGGTTGTCAAGCGCCTTAGTTGCAGCGCCAAGCAACGCTCAATTCGTGAATAGATTGCACATTGAGCCTACGATAGACAGCATACCACGCCGCGACCGCCCCTTCATGTATCACGTCACAAAAGATGGGTATGAGTTAGGATATAGATCTAGGGCTCGAGCGTGACCAAATCACCCGGTCTAATCACGCCTTCCCGCAATACGCGTGCATAGACCCGCGCCCGGTGCGGCGTCTTTTTTGCCGAAACGTGGTTCATATTGCCGTCGCGAAACGCGGCGACGATATGCGAACAGGGATGGGCATAGTCCGTGATTTCCACCCGTACCTCGTCCCCCAGCCGCATCGTCATACCCGGCGTCACCTCGTGCCAATCAAGGCCCGCAATGGTCACGTTTTCGCCAATGGCTCCCGGGTAAATCGGATGGCCCTCCGCCTGCAAATCCAAAATCCCTTCCAGCGGAAACAGACACAGCGCCCGCTGCGGTCCCCCATGGTGCTTCAAGTTCCGCTGCCGGTCACCCACCAACCCCTGCTCTGTTACCCGCCCCTCGGCCATAGGCAGCTTCGGCACACCGCCCTCAGAAGCGTTAACCTGAAAAACACGACCTGTCGTCATATGCTCATTCCTAAAGGATTGCCGTCCGCCGTCTGCCGTCCGTGGTCCAATCTCATTCTCCCAACGCTCCATCAATTACCCCTGCAAACGTCTCGAACGACTGTGATCCATGCAACAACTGTCCCTCGATATCAAACACCGGTTGCGAGAACACGCCTCGTGCTCGTCGCGTTTCGTCCAGCGCCAACACGGCATCGCGTGCCTCTTGCCCGTCAAAACAGGCACCAAAAGTCTCCCTGTCTACACCAACCGCTGCCGCTGCCTCTACATAATAGTCCCGACCGGCTCCCCACAGGTCGCTTTGACTCTCAAACAGCGCGTGGTGCAGCGTCCAGAACGCTCCAATATCCTGACGCGCCACACACTCCGCTGCCAGCGTGGCGTTGAAACTAGGCTCACCGTGATTCAAGACCGGCCAAAACACGATTTGCAGCTGACCCGTCTCCACGTACGTCTCAACTACCTGCGGCTCGGTGCCTAGCACGTAGGCACGACAATTGCCTCACATGAAGTCCGAGTAGTCGATCATGCGCACCGGCGCGTCGGCCCGGCCCATGAAGTAGGCGCCGTCATCCGTCCGTCCGTTAACGGCAACTTCAACTTCGGTCGTGGGCTCAACCGGCGTCTCTTCCGTGGGCGCTGCGGTCTCCGTCGGCGCTTCGACCGTGGCTTCCTCCGTCGGCGCTTCTACGTCTGCCATGTTGCCCGTCTCCACCTCGTCGGTGGCAATTGTCGTGGGGCTCGGCGGCAGCGCCGTGCTCGTCACTGTGTCGACTATAGCCGGTTCAGTTGCCTCCACCGCCGTTGGGTCCGCGCTTTCCTCGACGGTGCATGCTGTTGTCAAGAACAGTAGAACGAACCCGAGCACAATTCTTTGTGAAGTCATAGACTGTTCCTGTATGAACGGCGATATGTAGCACAAGCCTCGCGGCTTGTGGCCCCACACTCATCCAGCATACTCCCGATTCAATCCCCTGTCAGCAAAAAGAACCGTTCTGTCCCCCACACTTAAG
>CAYSMQ010000140.1:7084-11061 GCA_964432035.1 uncultured Ardenticatenaceae bacterium | reverse complement strand
AGGATGTGGCGAATCCGGTAATCCAGAGCCAGCGCCAGATCGGTGGGCGCCTCAATGGTCGTGGCCACCCAGGTCAGATAGCGCTCATCCGGATGGTGATGCTGGTAACCATCCCAATCCAGGCCCGTCAGCCGCAAGGACGCGGCGACAGCCAGGACTAGGAGAATGGCGATAAAGTGCCGCTTACGAACCATACGGTCGGCGTCTTAGTCGGTAAATAGAAAAAAGGCCGGCGCAAACTCCGTCCGGCCTTTTAAATCTAGATTTCTGGAAAGAAGTCGACGCTACTCCTCGACTTCCTCTTCGAATTCCTCTTCGTCTTCGTCCTTGCCCTTGCCAATAACCTCAACTTCATCAGCAGCGGTAGCAAACAGCAGATCTTCCTCTTCCTCTTCTTCTTCCTCTTCCTCGCGGAAGTAATCGAAACTGGTGACGGTGGCTTCAGGATCCGTAACCAGCGTCATAGTTTCCGGAAGGTTGATCTCATGGACAAAGACGATGTCGTCGGGGCTGCTGAGATGGCTGATGTCAAATTCGATTTCTGAAATCAGATCGCCAGGAAGGCACTCGACCTCAACTCCGTGCAAAATCTGAGTGACCTGGCCCATCGTCTGCAGTTCTTTATCCGGTTCGCCGGTCATAACAAGCGCGATCTCGGCGACAATTGTCTCTTCCATGTTGACTTCGTAAAAATCAACGTGAATGAGGTCACCGCGCGTTGCATGCTGCTGAATCTCGCGCGCCAGAACCGTCACCGTCTCTCCGTTCACGTTTATATCGATGAGTTCGTTTGATCCGGCCTGTCGCAGCGCGCGGCGCAGAGGCACCCGGTCCACTTGGATGTGCAAGGGGTCTGACTGCCCATACACGACGGCGGGAACCAATCCCTCGCGGCGCAGCTGACTGGCCTTTCTTCCCGTCAGATTGCGCTTATCTGCGTCAAATGTTACTCGCTCTGCCATACCTATTCCTCTGCTAGTAATTTTCGAAGGTCACGCCCAGCAGGCGCGCCAATATTTCTCGGTAAACACCAGACGAAGTAGTATAACAATTTATAGCAGATCGTCAACGTCACAGCGCGATTTTTCAAGAATTCTTAGTCACGATTTCCCAAGACACGTACGGCTAGCGCCTGGTTTGCCGGACACCTGTTGCAAGCAGATAATGGTTACGTTACTTAGGGCAAGTGGGGGCGAATGCTATTGACGCGCTGCGAGGCAATGGGTACAAATTGACGTATCGGAGAAAGAGATGACTGAGAGCAAACAATTGGACGATTTCTACAACTATGTTCAGGAATGCGGCAAGTTACGCACCGAGGAACACGCAATACGGTGGACGGACGGCGTCCTGCGCACACTTGGCGTCAACCTCGATCGCGGCACGAAGAAGAAGCTTTCAGAAGCATTACCCGAAGAGTTAGCGTCGTCGCTGACACGCGTCTTCTGGCTACTGCACTTTCGCAATCCGCAGTTAACTCGGGAGGAGTTCCAGGGAATGGTTGCGCGCCGCAGTGGCAACACAGACGCCGATTTCGCCTATTTTCCGACGCGCGCTGTTTTTGGCGGCCTAAAGAGACTGGTAGACGAAGACCTGCAGCGGGAGGTGGCCGACAATCTTGCGCCCGACATTGCCGCCCTATGGCAGGAAGCCTGAACACCCAGCGAAGACACTGGTAGCCTTGCATAAGCAACTGGTCGTCGTAGGAACGCTGTTTCTCCTACTCCTTACGGCAGCATGCACCAGCGAACCGCCGCCGGCAAGCGTGCCGCAGGCCGTGCCTGTTTCGCTAACCGTCGATGGTCAGACCCACAACCTGACGACCGAAGCAAACAACGTACGCGAACTTCTTGAGGAGGCCGGCATCACACTCGAGCCCCTTGACGAAGTGTCGCCTCCGATTTCCACACCGGTAACCGCCGAAATGTCCGTCGTCGTCGTCCGCGTCACCGAGGAAATCGAAGTCATCGAAGAAAGCATCTCATTCGAACGCAAAACAGTGCGCAGCGATGCGCTCGGCGTAGACGACCCACCGCGCATCATCCAGGGCGGGCGCAATGGGCGACAAGAAATCACCGTGCGTACAGTTTATCACGACGGCGTGGAGGTAGAGCGGCAGCAAACGCGCATTACGATCATTGAAGAACCCCAGGACGAAATCGTCATGATCGGCGTGGGCTCCGCTCCAGGCTCCTTCTCCTTCGACGGACTGCTCGCCTATATTAGCAGCGGCAACGGCGTCGTCCTACGCGGCTCCACGCTATTGCCAGAACAGCTGAATACCGGCGGACAGCTAGACGGACGCGTGTTTAGCCTCTCGCCGGCGGGTGATTTCTTGCTCTACACACGGGTCATTACGCCATCGGCCGGATTCAACAACAGCCTCTGGATCCTTAGCACCGAATCTGGAGCGCAGCCGCGCGAGCTTGGCGTTGAGAATGTGCTGTGGGCAGATTGGAATCCATCGCGCCAGTCGCCTATGCAAATTGCCTATACAACAGGTCGCCCTGTAAGCCAGCCGCCGGGATGGGAAGCTAATAATGACCTCTGGGTGTCAACCGCGTTTGCCGATGAGGATTTTCCCTTCAATCCGCAACAGGTCGTCGAAGCTTACCCCGCGACATACGGATGGTGGGGCGGCAACTTCGCCTGGTCGCCGACGGGTGAGACTATTGCTTATGCTTATGCCGACGAAGTGGGCGTCATCGACCTGCAACCCGCTAATCTGGCAGAACAGCGTCAGCAGCTAGATCAGTTCACCGAGTACAACACGCGCGCCGACTGGGTTTGGGTGCCAACCATCTCCTGGTCACCGGATGGACAGTTCCTCACCTATAGCAGTCACAGCGGAACCGACACCGATGCCATGTCCTTCGACGTGCGTGTTGCCAGCCTGGAAACGGGCGTTGTGCTGCCCTTTGTGGAGCAAGCGGGTATGTGGAGCCACCCGCACTGGTCACCGCCCCTGCTTTATCCAGCCGAAGGCAGTACCGCTACCAGCCAGATTGCCTATCTGCAGGCCAGCAATCCACTTGACGGGCTACGCAGCCCCTACACACTGTGGACAATGGATCAGGACGGCAGCAACACGTCACAGGTCTATCCGCCTGTCGGCGAGAACAGTCGCTTTCCACGTGAACAGCAATTCATGGCCTGGGGACCGACCGGGCAGGATCTTGCCTTTATCTTCGACAGCTCCCTCTATTTTCTCAATTTGAACAGCCGGCAGGCCTTTCGCATTACTCAGGACGACTCCATCGTCAGCCGTCCCACCTGGGCTCCGTATGGCGCAGCAATTCCGGAAGATTTGTCGCCCACTGAACAGGCATCCGGTGACGCGCCACCGGACATCACAGGTGACCGTGCACAAGAGGGCGACTCTGACGATGATGCCGAGCAGGCCGGTGGTCCTGACGCTCCGGGCAACATCGACGGCGAAGCCGGCGGGAACTTTCCCGATCCACCATTGCCTGTAGGACCCTGATCCCCTGTCCGGCAACATGATGCCTCGCAACGTCTCTCCCTGGCGACCCATCATCCTTCTACTTGTCGCCCTTCTCTTTCTGCTTGGTGCAGGCGCTGTTCGCGCGCGTCACCAATACTTATCGCGCGGCATACCCGAAAACTTGCCACAGCCGGTAGCGCATGGCGGACCTGCACTGGGTCTTAACGTGGAGCTCCACCAATATGACCAGGCGCAGTTAGAAGCGTCGCTACAGCGCATTGCTGCGACCGGCGTGCATTACATCAAACAACCCTTTTATTTCTCCGGTGACGAGCCGTACGATTGGTCGGCAAGCGAGCAGGTCTTCACGGCAGCCCGTCGACAACAGGATCTGGAGATGGTCGCGTTGCTGGACGGCGATCCGCAACAGGATTTTGCGCCGCCGGACGATCCAGGCGATTTTGCTGCCTGGGCCGGCGAATTTGCCCGTCGCTACGGAGACCAGGTACGGTACTACTTCATCTGGGATGAA
>CAYSMQ010000140.1:0-7074 GCA_964432035.1 uncultured Ardenticatenaceae bacterium | reverse complement strand
GAACCCAATCTAAGCAGTCACTGGGGCCTGCAGCCGGTAAACGCCTCCGAATACGCTGCCGTGCTCTCGGCCGCCGCCGGCGCCATCCGCGCCGAGGACGGCGACGCCATCATCATTGCCGCGCCTCTCGCGCCCACGTCCGAAACCGGCCCAACGAATCTGGCAGACGCGCGCTATCTTCAGGAGCTCTATGCTGCGGGCGCCGGGGAGTTCTTTGACGCCGCCGCCGCAAAACCGTACGGTTTTTACAGCGATGCGGACGATCGCAGAGTGAGCGTTGACGTGTTGAACTTCAGCCGCGCTATCCTATTGCGCGAGGTCATGCTGAAAAATGGCGACAGGCATAAGGCGCTCTTTGCCGGCAACTGGGGCTGGAACGCGCTGCCCGATGATTGGCAAGGCCCGCCAAGCATCTGGGGAGACACTGAGGCGCCTGCGCGCGTCGCCTACACGAGCCGTGCGCTTTCCCGTGCGCGCCAGGAATGGCCCTGGATGGGCCTCATGTTCCTCGAAACCTGGGAGGCATCTACACCCGCAGATGACCCGCGGCATGGGTTCGATGTCGCCGGCACATCGCTTGAGTCCGCGCTCCCGGACATGGTTGCCGGTTCCGATGTAGCCTACCCGGGCTTCCACCTTGCCGACGCGCAGGGTGCGGGTCAGGAGTACGAAGGGGGTTGGCGTTTCTCACCCCTCTACGGCGCCGATATCAGCCAGACAGGGGATAGCCTGACCGTTCGCTTCTGGGGCACGGCCGCCGGTTTGCGCATCAGGCGCGCCGACTATCGGGCCCGTCTTTATGTGACCGTCGATGGCGAGCCGGCGCCCAAGCTACCACACGATGGCGAGGGCGCAGCACTTGTGCTTACGACCCCCGACATCGATCCCGCGGCAGAGTACCTCGATACCGTCCTCGTGGCTGAGAACTTGGAACCGGGTGTGCATGAATTGACGGTCGAAGCCTATCGTGGTTGGGATCAGTGGGCCTTAAACGGCATTAGCGTCGGCTTCCAGTTCGAACCTACCGTAACCACAGTCGGGACGCTGGTCTTCCTTTTAGGCACTGTAATCTTCGTCGCCTTTGCTGTACGTGATGCCCGCCGCGTGGCCTGGCGGCCGGCGGCAAGTCGCTGGCGCACCCGTTATCGTGGCCTGAGCGAGCGAGCGAGGCTGTTTGGGACTGTATTTGCTGCCGGGCTTGTCACGCTCACGGGCTGGCTGACCTGGGGAGAACAGGCCGCCGGCGTTTACCGGCGTCTCGGCGATGGTGGGCAACTGGCCCTCACGGCAGCCGCAGCCTCTCTCTTTTATGTGGCGCCGGCGTTCATCATTTACCTGCTGGCCCTGGCGCTCTTGCTATTCTTCATCTATGCGCGCCCTGCCTGGGGACTGGCTATCGTAGCCTTTTCCTTCCCTTTCTATGTCAGAACGAAGCCCATGGGCGGCTACGCATTCTCGCCCGTGGAAGTTTTCGTACTGGTGACGGCGATGGCGACGGCGCTCTCCTACGCCGGCCGCCTACGGCGCGAACTGGCAGCGCGGTTACAGGCTAGAAGGGACGCGCCTCTTCGACTGCTGCGCTGGCGTGCCCTGCGCGAGCAGCTACGAGCCGCAGACTACGCCGCCGCATTCTTCGTGCTCGTGGGCACGGTGAGCTTGCTGTTTACAGAGCGCCTGGACGTTGCCACCAATGAGTGGCGCATGGTCATCTTCGAGCCGGTCCTCTTTTACGCGCTTCTGAGGTTAATACGACCTTCCCCAAAAGAGATGTGGCGCATCGTCGACGCCTTTGTTCTGGGCGGCGTCGTCGTAGCCGCTTACGGCCTGTGGCAGTACGCTCTGGGCCAGAACGTGGTGACGGTCGCCGGAGGACTGGCTCGTCTCAGTTCTGTGTACGGCTCGCCCAATAACGTGGCCCTTTATCTGGGACGCGTATTGCCGTTCCTCTTCGCGATGGCGCTTTTCGGATTGAGATCGCCGTTACGCCGCCTTCTCTACGGTTTGGCCATCGTCCCCGTGGGCATCGCCCTCGTTCTGACCTTTAGTAAAGGCGGGCTTTTCTTAGGAGTACCCGCCGGCATTGGTCTTATCCTGTTGCTCTGGCTGCACAGCACAAGCCAGCCCATCTGGCCCTGGATCGCCGGCGGCCTATTGTTGGCAGTGACTACGGCTGTTATCGTATTCAGCATACCGGCGTTAGCGCAGCGACTCGATCTACAGGGAACGACGAGCGTGTTGCGCTTGAGCCTGTGGCAGGCAAGTCTCAATATGTTCGCCGAAAATCCCCTCTTCGGCGTTGGCCTGGATAATTTTTTGTACGCATATCGCGGGCGCTTTATTCTCGACAGTGGTTGGGAAGAGCCTTACTTAAACCACCCGCACAACATCATTCTTGATTTCGCCACGCGCCTGGGCCTTGCCGGTCTTATCGCCGGCGTCTGGTTGTTTGCAGCTTTACTGCGAAATCTATGGCACTTGCGCGGTCGTCTCAATGAGGAGTGGCTGCCGGTTGCCGCGGCGGTTGCGGGCGCAGTTGCACAATTGCTGGCCCACGGTATCGTCGACCACAGCTTATTCCTGGTTGACCTATCGTTCGCCTTCTTCTTCTTGCTGGGGTTGACGGTCTGGTTGCGGACCAATCGCGAAACTATTGGCAAGCAACCGGGTTAACATAGGTGGGCGAGGGTAACTTGACAAAGAGGCAGTAGCACCTAAAATTGCGCTATTGCGTTGACAACACTTGAAGGAGGGTACAAAGCCATGAACAATACGGAGGAACGGGTCCGTGACATTATCGTGGAACTGCTTGGCGTGGATGAGGATGAAGTCACCCTCGACGCGCGATTTCGCGAAGATCTCGAAGCCGATTCGCTGGACTTAGTTGAGTTGATTATGGCCTTTGAAGAAGAGTTCGAAGGCGAAATCTCCGACGAAGAAGCTCAGTCAATCACCACGGTCGGGGAAGCCGTCACTTATATTAATACTCATATGAGCGGCTAGCAGACGGCCGGTCATCCAGACGTATTAGTTTATTTAAATATTGACACAAGGGACGATGCCGGGCATCGTCTTTTTGTGTTGTGCCGGCGCCTTATCCTTGCCGCCGGCGTCGCCACTTATCCAGCTCGACGGCGATAAAGATAGTAGAGCTGGCAGCCAGGACCAACAATAGCTCGTTCAGACTGAGCGGCACCGTCTCGAAAAAGCGCTGCAAGAACGGCACATAGATTAACGCCATCTGCAAGACGAACGTTAGCAGCACTGCGCCCAGCATGGCCTTGTTCGAGAACAGTCCCACTGTAAACAGCGATTCGCGGTTTGTTCGCAAAGCCAGAGCGTTGCCCATCTGAGCCAACGTCAGCGTCGTAAACACGACCGTGCGCATAGTGCGCAATTCAGTCTCTGCATCGACGCCCTGCGTGCCGGTGGCCCATTTCCAGAAGCCCATGCCGAGCGACACGATCCCCATCAGAACGCCAACCCATATGATCTGCCAGCCAAGGCCACGGCTAAATATACTCTCGTCAGGTCGAAATGGCTTGCGCTCCATGATGCCGCGCTCGGCAGGCTCAATAGCCAGGGCCAGGCCGGGCAGACCATCCGTCACCAAATTGATCCACAAGATCTGTAGGGGCAAGAGGGGCAAAGGCATGCCCAGGAACGGCGCGACCAGCATCACCCACAGTTCGCCGGTGTTGCTGCTCAGCGTATACTTTATGAACTTGCGGATATTGTCAAAGATAACGCGGCCTTCTTCCACAGCCGACACAATGGTGGCAAAGTTATCGTCAAGCAACACCATGTCCGCCGCTTCTTTGGAGACGTCGGTGCCTGTGATCCCCATAGCAACGCCGATATCGGCTCGCTTCAGCGCCGGTGCGTCGTTTACGCCGTCGCCCGTCATGGCGACGACCTCGCCAAGGTCCTGCAGCGCCGTCACAATATTGAGCTTATGCTCCGGCGAAACGCGCGCGTAAACGGGAACCTCCCGGACGACCGTCTCCAGCTCATCGACTGACATAAGGGCCAGGTCACGACCGGTCAGCGTGCGGCTATCCTTCGTGGCAATATTCAGTTCTCGCGCAATGTGTTCAGCCGTGAGCGGATGGTCACCGGTAATCATCACCGGTCGAATGCCTGCCGTGCGGCATCTGGCGACCGCCTGCTCAACCTCCGGTCGTGGTGGATCGAGCATGCCCACCAGACCAATGATGATCAAATCATCTTCCACGCTTTCCTCTGCACCGTGCTCAGGAAGCTCCTGCAGCGGTCGAAAGGCAACACCAAGCACGCGTTGCCCATTCTGAGCCATTTCGGCGTTGGCACTATTGATTCGTTCGCGCATTTCGTCGTCAAGGGGCACCGCTTCATCGCCAACCCAGACACGATCGCTGATATCTAACAGCGAGTCGACGGCGCCCTTGCTGTACGCTAGAAAACGCACATCGTCCCAGGGCAGCTCCAGCTCTCGCGCCCCGTTGCGTCGCTCATGGATCGTCGTCATGCGCTTACGCTCAGATGTAAACGGCACCTCCGCCACGCGCGGCCACCGTTCCTCCAACGATTCTTTCTCCAGCCCCAGCTGCGCCGCGGCGACCACGAGCGCTCCTTCGGTCGGATCGCCGATGGTGCGTTTTTCCTCAGGCTCGTCTTCGTCGGCCTGCAACACGGCATCGTTTGCCAGCGTCATCGCCCGCACCAGCAAAGCCATGCTCCGTACTTCAGGAGGCAGGTCGTCGGCAATCGGTGCGTCGGTACGCCATACCGGAACGCCACGTTCCAGTAACGCATCGACGCTAATTTTTGCGCCTGCCACGTCCAGCATGGTTACCGTCATGCGGTTCTCGGTCAGCGTCCCCGTCTTATCAGAACAGATCGTTGTGACCGAACCCAGCGTCTCCACAGCCGGAAGCTTGCGGATTAAGGCGTGACGCTTCAACATGCGCTGCGAACCAAGGGCCAATGTAATTGTCACAACGGCAGGCAACCCTTCGGGTACGGCGGCGACCGCCATACTGATACCGGTGAGAAAGAGGAGTTCCAGGTCTTCTCCGCGGAACAAACCTAATACGACGACGACGGCAATGATGCCCAACGCCACAAGCGCCAGCGTCTTGCCCAGGTTATCCAGTCGTCGTTGCAGCGGCGTCGGCTCGGGCACCACATCCTGAATCATGTCCGCGATCTTACCCAGCTCGGTACTCATGCCCGTCTCGGTGACCAGCATGGTTCCTCTTCCGTAGCTGACCACGGTGCCCATGAAGGCCATATTATGCTGGTCACCTAGCGCCGGATTTTCGTCCCGTATGGGTGACGTATGCTTTTCCACCGGCTCCGATTCACCGGTAAGGGCCGCCTCTTCGACACGCAGATTGGCCCCCTCCACAAGGCGACCGTCTGCTGACACCTTGTTACCTGCTTCAAGAAGGGCGACATCTCCGGGAACCATCTCGCGCGCCGAGATTTCGACAATACGTCCATCGCGGATCACTTTCACTGTGGGTACGGCGAGTTTCTTAAGGGCCGCGATGGCCTGTTCCGCGCGGGACTCTTGGCTGTATCCCAACACCGTGTTCAAAATGACGATTGCCAGAATGACGATCGCGTCATTGTACTCCCCCAGAAACGCCGACACGGCAGCGGCAATGATCAGAATGACGACCATGATCTCTGTCAGCTGCTCCCACAGGATTAGCCAGGGACTCTTCATGCCCCGTTCGATAAGCTCATTCAGACCATGTTGTTCCAGGCGACGCTGGGCCTCCTCCGACGAAAGCCCTTCTTCGATATCTGTCCCGAGTTGCTGCGCCACTTCCTCGACGGTCTGATTAAACCATTCGCTCATTTCACTTCCTTGTCTGCTTCATCTAAACGGTGAAGTTATCAAATCGCAGCCCTTAGGATAGCAAATTGCCGTGTTTTTTGCTACGTGGCCCGATGCAAATTCACGAGACCCGAGTATAATTTGCCCGCTGAAACCAGAAGAAGCTAACATTGGAGGCATGAGCATGAACCACAATTACGCGCCAAAGAGCGCGATGCTGATCTATGCACATCCCGACGACATCGAATTTAGCGCCGCCGGTACGGTGGCTCGGTGGACGAAGGAAGGATGCGACGTTGTATACGTTGTCATTACCGATGGAAACGTCGGTAGCCACGAAGAAGGCATGACGTCCGTCCGCGTCGCCGAAGTTCGCCGAGCAGAGCAAGAAGCGGCGGCAAAAGTAGCAGGCGCCAACCAATGCGTTTTTCTCGGCTATCACGATGGGCTACTGCAGCCAACGCTTGAATTGCGCAAGGATCTCGTGCGCCTCATACGCCAACACAAGCCGGAAGTCGTCATTTGCGGTGACCCCACCGTCTATTTTCCCAACAATACGCGCATCAATCATCCCGACCATCGCGCGGCAGCCACAGCAGCCATTGACGCCGTCTTCCCCGCCGCCGAAATGCCTCTGTTGTATCCGGAGCTAGAGGCCGATGGTCTGACGCCACATCGCGTTGATTACGTCATGATTTCGAGTCCCGCCGATGCCACCTTCTATGTGGATATTAGTGAGACGATAGACACTAAACTTGAAGCCCTGCGCGCACATGACAGCCAGCTTGGCGATTGGGATCTGGAAGAACCGATTCGCACCTGGGCCTCGGAGACAGGAAAGAAGGTTGGTTTTGAGTACGCCGAGGCCTTTCGCCTCATCACATTGAAGCGCGACGAAGAGGACGAAGAAGCGGAGGACGAAGTCGTTTCCGAGCAGCATTCAGGCGACTAAATGGGTGCCGTCACCTTTTCGTCACCAAAGCGACTCTTTTGTCAAGAGAGAAGTGTCGTGGTAAGATGTAGGATACGGTACCAGAGTACCGGGCAGTCACATTTTCGTGACGGCATTACTGTTCATTCCTTGCAAGGAGGAGAAACCTATGAAAAGGAAGCAATGGTATTTTGTATTGGTTCTGCTTCTGGTCGGGGCTCTCACCCTGGTTGCCTGTGGCGGCGCGCAAGCGCCTACGGAGGCGCCAGAAGAGCCGACAGAAGCGCCTGCTGAACCCACTGAGGAGCCAGCGGAGGAG
>CAYSMQ010000139.1:0-11085 GCA_964432035.1 uncultured Ardenticatenaceae bacterium | reverse complement strand
CGGACTGCCGTCGAAGATTTTCCAGTCTAATTCCTGGCGGGCGAGTTTTTGGAGGATGTCAGAGAGGGCGTGGTTGACGGGGGTGGAGAGGCCCACCTGTTGGGCGGCGTCGGCGACGGCGCCGTTGTGAAAGCGTACTTCGCTATTCTTTCGCGCGTTGCTGAGGTCTACATGGAAGGAGGGCATTTTCTCGCCGCGACCTTCGGCGACGACGCGTGACAGGATTGGTTTGACGAGGGCGTTGGGCAGGCGACGCACGGCGAAGGCCAGGCGCCTAGTGGGCGTTCCGGGCAGGTCGACGACTTTTATCTTGAGCCGCTTCATGACGCGTAGCGCTTCCTCAAGCATTTCCATCTCTAAATCGAAGGTCGGCCCGTATTTGTAGATGGCGCGCGGATGGCGATTTATGATGGCCGAGGTGGCGTTTCCCATCATGTTGAGCAGGGCTTTGGACCACTTCATGGAGCGGTGATCGTGCAGGCGCTGGCAAGGGATGCCGGCTTCGCTAAAGAGCGTTACCCAGGGGCGGACGTCTTGTCTTTTTGCCGTTGGCGCCAGCGCCAGCCCACGATCGGCGTGCTCGACACGAATGTGATCGGGCGTGAGGCGGCTGACGGGTGTGGTCAGCGAGCCGGCAATAACGCCATCTGTTTTCAGCGTCTCTATGATCAGTTCCTCGACGCCGATACCGTTTTGTAGGGTTAGTAGAGGCGGATAGGGGCGCGGGGAGAAGGCGATGAGAGGATTAAGTGCCTCGTCCACGTCGTAAGACTTTACTGCCAGAATGATCAGATCGTACTGCTGGTCCTCAAGGAACGCCTGGCGCAAAGCGGTGACCGTCTGCGGTTGCACAAGCAGATCGGGTCCGGCCGGTTGGGAGAGGCGCAGTCCGTTCTTATTTATGGCTTCGGCGGCCACAATACGGGTGACGAGGGTGACGTCGTGACCTTGATCGACAAGGCGCGCACCAACGAAGCTACCCACGGCGCCCGCACCGTATACGAGTATTTTCATTGCCATGGATGATACGTGAAGGAGGCGCGGGTGTCCACTTTGCTAGTCGCCGAGGCGGCTGCCGGGAAAGTCGGGGTGGCCGTTGAGGAATTCGTCAACTGACATAGCGCGCTTGCCGGCGAGCTGAATTTCTAGCAGTTGGAGCGCGCCGCCGGCGCATGCGACGAGCACCTCGTCGCCCTGCATCATGACTTTGCCGGGTTCTGGCGAGCGGGCACTCTCTCCAGGCCAGGGCTGTGCGTTGAGGATCTTCAGACGTTGACCCTGCCAGACGGTGAACGCGCCGGGCCAGGGGCTCATGGCGCGCAGGCGACGGTCAAGCTCTTTGGCGCTATTGCTCCAGTCCAGGCGACCATCCTCCTTGTCGATAAGAGGGGCGTAGGTCGCACGGTCATCGTCTTGAGGTTTGGCTTGCAAGACGCCGTTCAGAATGGCGGGCAGATGGCGGCGAATCATATCCGCGCCGAGGGTCGCCAGACGGTCATGCAGCGACGCGGCCGTCTCGCGGGAGGCGATGGGGATCGCTTCGGAGACGTAGACGGGACCGGTGTCCAGTCCTTCATCCATGTGCATGAGGCTGACGCCGGTCTCTTCGTCCCCGGCAAGAATAGCGTGCTGGATGGGTGAAGCACCGCGCCAGCGCGGCAGCAGTGAAGCGTGCACGTTGAGGCAGCCGCGCGGGGGTAGTTCAAGCAGGTGCGGGCGCAGAATTTGGCCGTAAGCGGCGACGACAATGGCGTCTGGCTGCCAGGCGGCGATGGGCTCGCCGCTCTGCGGTTGGCGCAGGGAACGCGGCTGGTAGAGAGGAATGCCGGCTTCCTGGGCCAGGATCTTGACGGGTGAAGGACGTAGGGAGCGCCCGCGACCCGCAGGACGATCGGGCTGCGTGACGACGCCCACGATGTCCTGGGTTTCGAGGAGCGCTTGCAGGGTAGGTACGGCGAATTCGGGGGTGCCCATAAATACGATGCGGCTCATGGGCAGATTCTAGCACGCGCGGCGGGCGGGTCGCAAGGAGATGGGGCGCATACTGCGCCTGAACTTCGTTGACGAACGGGGGGGGACTCTTTACAATTCACCGTCGCGGGATGTCACTTTTCTCAACGAAAGCGCATGCGACATAACGAAAGAATAATGGAGGGATTGGTCGTGGATTTCGCAAAAGCGTTTACATTTTTTTCAGAGGACCCAGACTGGATCACGAAGTTTGCAATTGGCGCGGTGATTGTACTTATTTCACCATTCTTGTTGGGTATTCCCTTTCTTCTACTGGTCGGATACCAATTACACCAGACGCGGTTAGTGATGGAGGGGCAGAACAACCGTTTGCCGGGCTGGGATGATATCGGCGGGTTGTTTATGGATGGACTGAATCTTACCATTGCGCTACTCGTGTACAGTTCTCCGGCACTGTTGCTCTTTTGTCTCGGCTTTGTGGCGTTTTTCATCCCGGTGTCTGCTAGTACGAGCACGGGAAGCAGTGACGAACTCATAGGCGCATTGACCGGCGTAAGCGTGGGTATCTGGTTCTTGATGCTTTGCCTCGTCTTGTTAGTTAGCCTGGCAGTGGCCTTCGTGACCCCGGCGCTGAATATTCAGTATGTGCGCAACGGCACGTTGGGTTCCCTCTTCCGCGTTGGCGAAGTCTGGCGAATTACACGCGAAAATCTGGGCGACATCGTTTTGGCCTGGCTGGCGCTTATGGTGGCGAATTTGGTGCTGCAATTAGTGATTGGCGTTTCGGCCATCACGGTCTGCGGCCCATTGATTCTGGGCCTGATTGGACCGATATGGTTCCTGGCAGGAACGGGCCATCTATACGGGCAAATCGCGGCAAAGGGTGATTTTGTTGCACCTTCCAAACCGGCCTATTAAGAGGTTGGGGCTAGAATTGCTAGTACTAAGGTAGGGCTCAGGCTTGTTGACGGGGCTTTCCTTGGAGCTTACAATCAGGCAAATCCGCACCATTTCGAAATGATCTAACTCAGGAAACGGGAATAGGCCGATAAGGAGGCATAATGGCAGACGATATTAATGTTGAAAATGTGGAACCGGATATGGGCGTGACGGATGACGACCGCCTGTGGGCGTTGTTGGCGTACGTTTTGACGCCGCTAATTCCGATCGTGATCCTTTTACTCGAGGACAAGAAGGATCGCCCCTTCTTACGCGCGCACAACGCGCAGGCATTGATCTGGGGCTTAATCAATCTTGTGGTGAGCGTGGTCATTGGTTGGGCGACATGCGGCATCGTCAATATTGCCATGTGGCTGATCGGCGTCTACTGGGGCTATCAAGCCTACCAGGGTAAGATGGTTGAGATACCGGTCATTACGCAACTGACGAAGGACCAGGGCTGGGCCTAAGAAGACGGGTAACAAGCTGAAAGAGGAAGAGCGCCAACCGGTTGGAACGGTTGGCGCTCTTTTTGGTTGCGTTTGTGGCTCGGTGGGGACACCGGCCACAGCACCAGGCGCTTACTCAGACGGCATGTTCTTTAGCGCGTCGTCTACTTTGCCGGCGTTTTCGGCTGCTGGGGCCGCGTCTGGCGGGTAGCGCTTGACACCGAACTGGGTGAGGGTGACGGCGCCCAGGCCCACGCAGGCCAACAGAATGACAACGAGGCTTTCACCCCAGATGAAGGGCAGGAGGCCCAGGAGTCCAAGTCCCAACGTCAACAGGCCAGTGCCCACGGCGGCGGTGAGGGGCAAGCTCTGTTTGACGTTGAGCCGGCTCATCAAGATGCGGCCGAAGATATCGCCGACGGCGATCCAGCCCATGATCAGTGCCGCAAAGAGGGCCAGGCCCAGCAGGAACACGGCTGGATAGAGCAGCAAGCCCACACAGGTGATGGCCAGCACCACGAGCAAGAGCACAATGATAGACGGGCCGGCAATGGCGGTCAGCAAACCCACGGCGCCGCTGGCTGCCGGCCTGGTGCGCGCCGTGCTGGTGACCTGTTGTAGCTGACGGGGGAAAATGGCGGTCACGATAAGGGCCAGGACACCCATGAGGAAGCTGCGGCCAATCACTTCACCGATGTTCAGGAATTGGTGGCCGATACGCGCGGCTAGAGAAGGTGGACGCACGTCCACGCGCGGCGGTGTGGGCGCTTCGGGCGCTTCCGGCATCTCAGGCGCCTCTGGCATTTCTGGCATTTCTGGCATCTCGCGCAACTCGGGCATGGGCGGTAGCTGGAAGAGTCCCGTGCTGCCAAGACGGTCGCCGAATGCGGTGCAGCTCACATTGTCACTTTCGTCCTCGATACGGCCGCCGAGCGTGACGCAAGAACCGCTAACATCGGCGCCCTGCGCCAGGTCAAGCGCGCCGCCAAAGATGACGAGGTCGCCGTCGACCAGGCCGGAGAGAGCCAGTTGACCACCAAACACCGTCACGTCGCCGGTGATTTCTCCGGCGACTGCGGCGCTACCGCTGAACACGGTCACGTCGCCGTCGACCACGCCACCCTCTTCGACGACAAGCCGATCGTCGACGACGGTAATGTCGCCGTCGACGGTTTCGCCCTCGCGTATGATGCGGTCGAAGGGCGAGGCCATGGCATAGCCTGTGGGCGCCAGCAACAGTAAGAGCACGATGGAAAGAAATACAATACGTTTCATGATAAATTTCTCCGATTTGACCTTATGACTCTACGCGCCGCGACTGCAAGACAAGCCTGCTATAGACGCCGGCCCAGAGGGCGACGATGCCCAGCAGGACAACGAACCAGGCCAGTACAAGCGGTTGCTCGCGTAGTAGTTCACCGGCGCCGTTGAACAATGCGGCGACCATGATCTGTAGCAGGCCGGCGAACTGTACCGCTCCTTGCCACAGACTGCGCCAGAAGGCCGGCTGCCCCAAGACGGGAATGAACTGGATGGCAATCCAGCCAATGGCCGCCAACGGAATGAGACCGCTGGCGAGGACCATGAGATAAAGTATGACGCCCGCGTACAGACGCTGGCGCGAATGGGGTAGCCGCGCTACTGTTTGCTGTCTGAAATTGACTGCCGGCTGCAACACGGGCGAACTTCTAAACAGCGCATCAACAGCACGCATCGCTTCCCACTCACGCGCCAGGCGAGGACGCGCGCGAAGGTGAGATTCCAGATGGACCACTTCGGCCTCTGAAAGCTCACCGTCGAGCGCCTCCATCATCAGCGCGTAAAGTTGTTCCTGATCCATGCGTTCCTCCGCAGTTTCATCTGTTTCTTGAGTCTCCTCTTGATCACTATTACGCATTATTCCATCTCCGGTTGCAGCGTATTAAACATTTCTTCTTCAAGGGCTACTTCCGCCAGCTGCCGCCGGGCACGAAAGAGCCGCGACTTGATGGCGCTGATGGTGGTGTCCATGACGTCGGCAATCTCCTCATATGAGAGGTCGTACCAGTAACGCAGAACGACGGCCTGGCGATAATCTTCGGGCAGGTGCTCGAGTAAGGCCTGCACCATACGCTCGCGCTCGATGTCTGACGCCTGCGCCTCCGGGTTTTCCGCGCGATCGGACATGAGCGCGGGATGTGGCGGTAAGGGCTGGTCGAGCGACAGTAGCAACGCGCGCCGTTTGCGTAAGAGGTCAATGCAGTAGTTGGACGTAATGGAGAGCATCCACGTGCTGAACTTGCGCGACGGGTCGTAGGTATCCAGGCGGGTATAGGCGCGGATAAAGGCCTCCTGCGCCGCCTCTTCTGCTTCGCCGCGGTTCCCCAACATGCGGTAGGCAAGGTTATAGACTGGTCCTTGATAGGCTTCGATGAGCTGCCCAAAGGCAGACTTGTCACCCTGTCTGGCTTGCTCAAGCCATACTTGTTCTTCGTCACTCACACTTTGGTTCTCCTGACTATTCAATAGCCATTACGTACGATGGGCGAAAAGGTTTCAATTTGCAAGTGATGGGCGAAATCGGACGGCGGACGGCAGAGGGATCGAAGCCGCGGTTCGTGACACTTGACACCTGACACTTGACACTTCATAATGCGCCACGATGAGACGGGAAGATGAAGGCAAATCACTGCCATCTACATTGTACGACGAAGAGTACTTCCTGACTGCATGTGAGGGGTATGACGTCTTTTTGGAGTCGGAGGGCCAGCATCTTTCGCGGCGCCTGCGCGACGCGTTCGAAGTTGCCGACGTACAAGCCGGCATGCGTTTGCTGGACGTGGGTTGTGGGCGCGGCGAGATCTTGCGGCACTGCATGCGCCTGGGCATCGACGCTTATGGTATCGACTACGCGCAGGCGGCGACGGACATGTCGCGCGCCGTCATCGAAGCGGAGCAGGAAGCGGGCAAACCGCGGAAGAAAGCGGGCGTGTGCCGGGCCGACGCCAAGGTATTGCCCTTCCCCGACGCCAGTTTCGACCGTGTGTTGATGTTTGACGTCGTGGAACACCTTTACCCCTGGGAGTTGCAGAAGGCGCTGCTGGACGTGCGGCGTGTGCTACGGCCGGACGGCCTTTTTATTGTGCACACGGCTCCGAATCGCTGGTACGATCGCTATGCCTATCCCTGGGTGCGCCGTTTTCGCACGCTTCTGGGACAGGGAAAGCGCTACCCGCGTGATCCGCGCGCCATTACGCCGGTCAACCAGGAGGTACACGTCAACGAACAGGATCTTTTGAGTATGCGTCGCACGCTGCGCGCGGCAGGGTTTGAAGGAAAGGTGTGGCTGGACTCGCCGCCGCGGGGAGAGCGCGAGAATGTCGTGGTAGACGGTTTGCGTTGGATTGCCTTTCGCGTACCGCCGTTTCGCTGGTTTTTTGAGCGGGAGTTGTTTGCGGTGGCGAGGAAGAGGGAGATTGGTTGAGTGGAGATTGGGGATTGGAGACTCGGGATTGGAGACTGGGGATTGGAGATTGGAGATTAACGGTTAGTCTCCAGTCTCTAGTCTCCAGTAATGATTGATGTCGCGTCGGGCTCCACTCGTCGTCATCCTTCTCATCGCATTCTTTCTACGCGTGCACATGCTGGGGGAAATTCCGCCGGGGTTGACACATGACGAGGCCAACCACGGGCGGGAGGCGATTGGGATTCTGGCGGGCAATCTGGCGCTGTTTTTTCCGCTAAACTACGGGAGCGAGCCGCTCTATAGCTATGCGGTCGCGGGGTTGATGGCGTTGGTTGGTCGGGGTGTGCTGGCTCTGCGACTGGTCACCGTCTACTTTGGGCTTCTGGCCTTGAGCGCCACGTATTTGTTCGGCCGCCTGGCCTTCGGGCGCCGGGTAGGATGGTTGGCGGCGGCCCTGATGGCGATCTCTTTCTGGCCCGTGGCTTCCGGCCGCGAGGCGCTGCGAGCGGGTATGATGCCCTTCTTCAGCGCGGGCGCCATGGTCTTCTTCTGGCTCCTTTTCAGCCGCGCGCGAGCGCGCGCCGGCGCGGACGGACAGGGGCGCCTGAATGGCCGTGATTGGCCTTTGGTTGCGGGGTTGGCGTTGTGCGTGACGGCGATGTTGTATAACTATCTGGCAGCGCGCGTATTATGGCTGGTGTTTCCGCTGTTTCTTCTCTACCTGACGATCGCGCATCGAGCGCTGCTGCGCCGGCTGTGGCCCGCCGTGGTTGGCGCCCTGGGGCTCAGCGCCCTGCTGGTGACGCCCATGTTCGTCTATCTGCAGCAACATCCAGAGGCGCAGACCCGGCTGCAGATGTTTGGCGGTGTGTTGGGCGACTTACTGCAGGGCAACGTGGCGCCTTTGTTGGAAAAGGCCGGCGGCGCGTTGTTGGCCTTTGGGTGGCCCGGCGCGGGTGACCAGTTCCTGGCTTACAATATTCCCGGGCGGCCGGTGCTGACGGCGCCGACGGCGCTCTTTTTTGTGCTGGGTGTGGCCATCTGCCTCTGGCGCTGGCGCAAGCCGCGCTTCGTCTTGCTCTTGCTGTGGTTCTTGGTCGGCGTGACGCCGTCGCTGCTGACGGGCGCCACGGCGAATACAACGCGCAACGTGGGAGCCATGCCGGCGACGTTTTTGCTGCCGGCTCTGGGCTTCATGGTCGTGGCGCGGCGACTGGCGAGCGAGCGCAATCTTTTTCGCCGCATCGCGCCCATTGTCGCGGCAGCCTGGCTGGCGCTGGTGGTCTGGAGCACGGTGGCCGACTACTTCGTGCGTTGGGGTCAGGCACCAGAGGTGCGCGCGGCGTACATGCACACGCTGGTGGAGCAGCTGGCATACGCGGAGGCTAACGCGCAGTCTGAGGGCGTAATCGTTTCGTCCGTATTGCCGGGACCGGCCCATAACCAATCGATTGGCCTCGTCCTGGCGCCCGAACGACGCGACCTGCGCTGGGTCGACGCGAGAAGTGCGTTGGTGTTGCCGCCGTCTTCGCCTGCCACCCTCCTGGCCCCGGCGTCGACGCCTCTGCATGGTCAGTTCCAGGCGTGGGTGGAAGCGCAGGAAACGATCCGTTTGCGGACCGATGATTTGAATCCATCGTTCACTGTGTTTGAGCTGAAGGCACCTGAATCGTTGCCGAGACGCGAACCGCCTGTGGCTTTCGGTCAAAGCGAGCCGGCTGTGAGCCTGCTGGGCAGTCGCTGGTTGACGCCAGAGGTGCAGGCGGGCGAAAGGGCAGAATTGTTACAGGTGTGGCGCGTGGAGAATGCGGCGGCGGTGGGCCCCCAAATCACCGCCATCGACGGCAGCGATATGGTGCTGTTTACGCACATTTTGGATGAAACAGGCCAGATTGTGGCACAGGATGACCGGCTGGACGCGCCGTCGGCGAGCTGGCAAACGGGCGACGTTGTGCTACAGATTCACCGTATTACGGTGCCGGCAGAGATGGTCCCGGGCACGTACACGGCTGTGGCGGGACTGTACGATCGCGCCTCGCAGCAAGCGCTGCCGGTGCTCGGCGAAGAGGGGCGCTGGGATGCCACGCGCGCCACAGTGGACTCGCTGAACATAATCCCTTAGAATGGGTTCGTATGGATGAACGGAAGCAGGCTGAACAGCTTTCAGTTGAAGAGCTAGAACGGCTCCTTTATCTGAAGAAGCACACACAACGCCGCGAGCGCTTGAAGCGCCTGAAGCGTGAAGGGCGCGTGGTGGAGATTGCGGGGTTGCCGGCGCCTGATCCTCAACCACCCTCGCTGGCGCGTCCGGCAGCGACGCCGGGCGGCGCGTTGCGACGCATGGCGCTGCAGGACGAAGATGAAGGGGACGCGCCGGGCGCTAATGGCTCGGCGGCGCAAGGGAGTCGCGGTAAAGCGAAAAAGAAGCGGTCGGTTTCCGGTCGCTCAGTCGCCAACTGGCTGCTGTTACTGGTAGAGATTGCGGCAATCGCCGGTTTCATCTGGGTTGTCTACAGTCTTCTAGATACGCGCACCGAGTTGAACCAGGAGCTGGTAGCCGTTCAACGCTCAGAAGCGGCTGCTGTGGCTCTGCCCACGCCCACTGCGACGCCGGTCATTGACCTGGTGGTGTTGCCGGGCGGACATAAACCGCCGGTGGAGGGCCGAGCGCCGGAAGCGGGCGAGGCCGGCTACATCCCCGCACACCTTTTGCCTGCGGTTAACAATTACGAACCGCCGCCCATCCCTACGCCAGGGCCAGAACAAGCGCGACGTGTGCAGATCGAGGCCATCGATGTAGACAGCTCCATTTACCAGGGTCAGGATTGGGAGCAGTTGAAAAAGGGTGTAGGCCAGTACATCGGCTCCGCTGCGCCGGGGCAAGCGGGGAATCTGGTGCTGGCGGCGCACAATGATATATACGGTGAAATCTTTCGCGACCTGGACCAACTAGAACGGGGAGATGAAATCGTTATATCCAGCGAGCGGCAAACATACACCTACGTGGTGCGCGAGACGGTGGTGGTAGAACCAACAGAAACATGGGTCATGGAACCCACAGAACATGCCAGCGCGACATTGATTTCGTGTTATCCGTATCTAGTAGATAATAAGCGGATTGTGGTGTTTGCGGATTTGGTGCAGGAGGAGCGGTCGTAGGGGGAGATTGGGGATTAGAGATTGGAGATTAGGGCCGAGCGCGCTCGGCTTAGGAGATTGTGATAGGTGAGTAGATCGAGAGGAACGCGGCGGATCAGTACACCGGAGGAGTTGGAAGAGGAGTACGCCTACGTCATCAGGGATTTGCGACAAATATTGCTGCTGGCGGCAGTGATGTTCGCCTTGCTGATAGGGCTAAATTTGCTCCTGTGACGGCGGTTTGAAGGTTGTTGTTGTAAAGCGACAACGTCACCCTAACTGAAAAGGGAAAATGTCACCATGACTTGGTTTCCTTTTGTTGCTGTTGTTGCTGCTGCTTTTTTTGCTTGAGTCGTTGCTCATAACCTTGGCGCCACGGATGGTCGGCGGCAGGCTTGGCATAGGTGCGTGGTTCTTTGGCGGCGGCGCCGTTCGTTTCTTGCGAGACGGTGGGAAGCGTTGCGGGACTGGTTGCTAGATGCTGCGTGGCGGGCACGAATTGCTCTAGGCGTGGCGGGCCGAGTTGAGCCGGCTGCAACAGACCCCACACCTGGTCCTGATAAACGACAGCGAGGCGACCATCCATGCGGTGATGCAAGGCCACAGTGCGACCGGCGAGAGACTTGCGACTGGGCAGCGGGGGTAGCGCCAGCACGTGACCAAAAAGGGAGATGGTGTAGTCCTTTGCCACCGTGCGCCGGTAGGTGAAGTGGATCTGGGCGTTGGCCTCGGCTCGTGAGAGGCAAGGCCGGTAGGCTGAACCGGGTTCAGCAGGCGCCTTCATGAAGCGCGCGTTGAAGCGTGGCAAGAAGTCACGCAGGACGGCATTGGCTTCTTCCAGTGTGCTCGCCTGGGCACGGCGTAGAGCCTTGACCAGGCGGTCCTGCAGCGTGCCAAAGAGGCGTTCGACGCGTCCCTTGGCCTGGGGCGAATGGGCCGGAATGAGCGCCACGTCCAGCTCCTGCAGCAAGCGTCCCAGGTGCGAAAGGGGCTCCAGACCCTGCAGCTGTTGGGCCAGGGTGGTTTCCTTGGGGCTCTGGAAGATGGTGTGCTTGTCGGCGTACAGGGCCAGGGGCAAGCCGTGGGTTTGGCTGATGTGGTGCAGCAACAAGGCGTAGCCGGTGGCGTCCTCCTCCTGGCGAA
>CAYSMQ010000138.1:0-11088 GCA_964432035.1 uncultured Ardenticatenaceae bacterium | reverse complement strand
CCAGGGTGGTTCGCCCGCCGAGCGCTGGTCCAGGTGCCGACTGTAATTCTCAATGCCCGTTGTAAACCCGATCTCTCGCAGCATCTCTAGATCATACTGCGTGCGCTGCTCCAGCCGTTGTGCCTCCAGATACATCTTTTGTTCTTTGAAGTATGCCAGTCGCTCGCTAAGCTCAGCTTCGATGTCGTTGATTGCCTTGCCCAGCTTTTGCTCGTCTGTAATGAACTGCTTCGCCGGAAAGATCTCAACGGACACGTGCTCGGCAAGCACTTCGCCCGTGAGGGGATCGACTTCGCGGATGCGCTCCACTTCATCGCCCCAAAACTCAACTGTGTAGGCGGTCTCAGCATAGGCCGGCACGATCTGCAGCGTGTCCCCGCGAACCCGGAACGCGCCACGCCGCAGTTCCAGGTCGTTCCGCTCGTACTGGATCTCCACCAGGTGTCGCAGAACGGTATTGCGACGGTAGCGCTCGCCCCGTTCTAACTTAACCGATACTTTGCCCCAATCGGTGGGATTGCCAAGACCGTAGATGCATGAGACAGAAGCAACAATCACTACGTCGCGCCGGCTCATCAAATTGGACGTGGCCTGCAGGCGCAGTCGATCGATTTCGTCGTTGATCTGTGTCTCTTTTTCAATGTAAAGATCATGACGCGGCACGTAGGCCTCGGGCTGGTAATAGTCGTAGTAGCTGACGAAGTAAGAGACGGCGTTGTTGGGAAAGAAGTCTTTGAACTCACTATAAAGCTGGGCAGCCAGCGTCTTGTTGTGCGCGATCACAAGCGTCGGCTTCTGAACGCGCTCAATTACCTCAGCCACTGTGAACGTCTTGCCCGTGCCCGTGGCGCCCAGCAGCGTCTGGTATCGGTGACCGTCATCAATCCCGCGCACCAGCTCTTCTATGGCCTGCGGTTGGTCACCGGTTGGTTGAAAATCAGATACGAGTTCGAATCGTCTCATTGAGGATTCTCGCAGTCGGTCGGCGGTTAGTAAACTAGACCTGATGACAGACGTCTATTTTAACACACCAGCCTCCTGCTTAGCGACTGAAAAGGCGCATTATTAGACATATTTTATGGTTTTGCGCTATCTTTCAGTATACCCTGGGTTCAGCCACGGACGCGATGGTCAGAGAGACCCCGCGAATCGTGACAACAGATATAATTTAGAGCAAAGGTTGCATACGAAGGATAGAGAGTGGCTAGGCAGGCGCTTTTCGCAGGACTAGTATATGACGAGTACGATAACGTGCTCTCGGTGGCAACAGTGGGCGAGGATGCCTTCTATGTTGTTGACGATGATGGTTTTCTGCGTCACATCGAGTCCGAACACGTTGACCGCCAAGTCTTGGAATTCTTTCTGGAACAATTGGAGGATAACAAGGATCTGGCGATCGGACAGGCCATGAGCATGATGGGCAAGGACGACATCTTCACCAAGGCTGCCCTGGATGCTCAGATGCGCAATATCAACGCCGATGAGATTATCGAGCAGGGGATGCCAGAGCAGGCGCGAAATGCCATGGGCATGGTTGGTTTCCGCATCATCGTCAACGTTCACGGGGATGTGATTCGGATTGATCAGCCGGCGGTGCCCGACGAAGAACTATAAAAGCCTACTGCTCCGCCAAAGCCACTTTGACGAATACAAGACATCCGATTTCTCTGAGAAATCGGATGTCTCCTCTGTTGACGTACTAGTAGGCGCCGCGCCCCAGAAATAGGTGGGGGATCGTCTGTAAGATCAGCCGGATGTCGAGCATCAGGGACCAGTTTTCAATGTAGTAGATGTCGAGCAAACATTGCTCGTCAAACGTCAGATCACTGCGCCCACTCACCTGCCACAGGCCGGTAAGACCCCCTTTTACTTCCAGCCGGCGCATGTGCCACGGCTGGTACTCCTGCACCTCTTCTGGCAGCGGCGGGCGAGGCCCCACAAAGCTCATATCGCCTCTCAAGATATTCCACAATTGAGGCAGTTCGTCAAGGCTCAGGCGGCGAATGAAACGCCCAACACTCGTCAGGCGAGGATCGTTCTTGATCTTAAAGATAGGACCCGAGGCCTCGTTCATCTGCTGCAACGCGTGTTTGTGATCTTCGGCGTCGACGATCATCGAGCGAAACTTGATCATGCGAAAACAGCGCCCGTCCTTTCCCACCCGTTCCTGCTTATAGAAGACGGGCCCCGGCGACTCTAAGCGGATGGCGGCGGCAACGATGGCGCCGATGACGATGCCCGGCGTTGCCGCCAGCAAGACCAGACCAACATCCAGCATCCGTTTGAGGAATACGCCGGCCCGACTCATGCCCACATCGCGGGTGCTGAGCAGGGGGATTCCCGCCATGTTGTTAAACTCTACATGATGCAAGCTCAGTTGAAACAGATCGGGCACGACCTGTGCCTGTACGCCATGGTGCTGGCAGATTCGTAAGAGGTCCAGCGTCTGGCTGTGCATGCCGCCAGGCAGCGCAATAAATACGGCGTGTAAGTTCTGGTGCTGCTGCAGCGTCTGCTGGAGCTGGTAAAAGGTGCCCAGGTGCGGAATACGTCCCAGCCCGATGTTGTTGGCGCCTGAGCCGTCGTCCATGTAACCGATGGGCACGTAGCCCAGATCCGGACGCGCCAAAAATGTGCGCATCACGCTGCGACCGGTCTCGCCACAACCGACAATGAGCACGCGATCAACGCCCTTTCCCTGCTGGTAGAAGACGCCAAGGAGGAAGCGACGAATGAGACGAGCGATGCTAATGAAGAGAACGATGAAGAGTAGGGCCCAGACCAATAAAAGGCGCGAAAATGCCAGCGGACGAAAAAAGAAGGTAATGGCCATCATCAGCGCGATACCCGTCGCCGTGGCATAGCCCAGGCGCGAGATCTCGTCAATGAGGAACTCCCCTCTTCGTCGCCGCCACACGCGATTCTGATAAAAGGTGACCATTAGTAGACCCGTCAGCAAGATTTGCTGAGGGATGTAGATGCTGTATGGATCCTCAAACGTTGTCTCCGCCAACCACTCGAATTGGTAGCGCACCACATAGGCGGCGACAAAGGCGAGATTGATGAGGATTAGGTCCGTAACAATCGTCCAGTTACGGATACTCCGTCGCGTCATAGTCGATTCATTCCGTGTTCAAAGCGCTCAAGAAAGCTTGAGCCATGTTTGCACCGGCTCTAACCCACGTGAATTGACTGGCATGCGCCAATCCCCGTTCGCGCATTGTAGCCGCCTGTTCTTTATTGTCGAGAACGGTTAAGAGATGGTTAACCAGCCTTGGCACGTCATGCGGCGCGAATAGGAGCGCCGCGTCGGTTGCCGCCTCGCGAGAAGATGGTGTATCGGCCGCAATGACCGGCGTGCCACAAGCCATGGCTTCCACGATGGGTAGCCCAAAACCTTCGTACACTGAGGGAAATATGAGTGCGCTTGCGGCGTTGTACCATAGCGGCAACTCTTCGTCGGAGACGTAGCCTGTCAATTGTACTTGCTTATGCAATCCCAATGTGCCAATGCGTTCGAATATCTCCTCGTACTGCCAGCCCCTGCCGCCGACCAGCACAAGAGGTACGTTCGGTCGCTCGAGTTGCGCCAGGGCCTCCAAAAGGGTGGGGATGTTCTTGCGTGGCTGCAGTGTGCCCACGTGTAGCAGGAACTGGTCGGGCAACTGTTGGCGCTCGCGGAACCTGGCTACTTCATCCGCAGCAATGGGGCGAAAACGCTCCTCTAATCCTGGTTGCGCCACGTCAATTCTTTCCAGCGGCACACCGAAGTGCCGGTGGACGTCGTCCCGCCCGGATGCCGAAATGGTAACCACGCGCCGGGCGCTGCGGCAAGAACGCTGCGTTTGACTTCGTAAATAGAAGCGCTGCAAAAGGGGAAAGCGTTCTGGAAAGTGCAGAAAGCTCAAATCGTAGACGGTCAGCATGGTGGGGGCCGGCTGCCAGAATGGCGTGACAAAAGCCATGCTGTGCAATAAATTGAGTTCATGGCGTTTGGCCTCTACGGGCCAAACCATTTGTTCCCACAAGATACGTAGCCAGCGATTCTCGGTGTTCCAGGGAGGCGCTACGCGCGAAAAATCGGGGCGCGCCCACTCCTCTTCAAATCCGGTGTAAATGACGTAATTGAGCCTCGAATCTGAAGGAAGATGACGCAGCACTTGCGCAATATAGTGGTGAATGCCTGCCCGCCGGTAGCCAAATTCCCCAGATAAAAGATGCGCGTTGATGCCCACACGATACATAGTCCGGCATTATAGCGTGACTGCACTCGACAAAAAACCACGATTTGCCCACGCTGCTCTACTTGAGTTTCCTCGTTTGGGCTAAAAAAGCGCGAATTTTATGCCGTGAGGACGACTATAGCCTTTCGACAGTTATCTCCCGGTAGCCAGCAGCGTTTTCGGCGTCGCCGGCATCCGGCCGTCCTTTGTCGCCGCTTCTCGACGCCAGACTGTACGCCAGTTCGTTCAGAACGATGTTAGCATCTTGTATCTCATTGGTCAGCCTACGAATCGTCAGGTAGTCGTGGCTGTCGACGGCCTCTTTTAGCGCTGCCAGCTTCTTGTTTACTTCCTTGCGCTTCTCCTGACATCCTGCTCTATTGTTGACCCCGTTCAAATGTTGGAGATTGCGTTCCGTCTGGTAAATGACTTGCCGCGCCAGGTTACGCGTCTCGACGGCCGTGCGCTTGCGCAAATCTTCAGCCTCATGGCTCTGTGCCTCTTGCACCAGACGCTGAACGTCCACGTCCGCCATGGTTTCACTGGTCGTCGTTTCCAGCGCCTGATGGATACCACTCTCCAGCTCCCGCGCACTGACTCGTAATCGACCACCTGCATTAATCTCAAAGGTGACTTCGATTTGTGGTACGCCTCTCGGTGCGGCAGGAATATTCTCCAGATGAAGCACACCCAACTCGCTGTTGTCCGCCGCCAGCGGCCGCTCGCCCTGCAGCACGCGGATCTTTACATCGGTCAGGCCTTCTTCTGCGATACCAAAGACCTCGCTGCGCCGCACGGGAATCGGCGTATTGCGAGAAATAATCGTGGCCATGAGTCCGCCCATCGTCTCCAGGCCCAGACTAAGCGGCGTGATCTCGTGCAATGCTCCGTCACCATCCGCGCCCGAAAGCTGGCCTGCATGAATCGCCGCGCCAAGCGCCACGAGATTTTCGTCGGAGACGTCTTCTAATGGCGTCTGGCCCACAATTTCTCGAATCACCTGCCGCGCCACAGGCATCTGTGTCCCGCCACCCACGAGCAACACGCCATCCAGGGCTGTCACAGACAATCTTGCCTGCTCAAGGGCCCTACGAATTGGCTCGCGTAATCGCGTCTGTAGGACGGCCGTTTGTGCCTCGAACTGCTCGCGCGTCAGCGTCGTCTTAAGGTGTTGTGGCCCGGACACACCCGAGGCAATGAACGGCAGGCTAATGGTGACTGCGGATTGCCGCGACAGTTGTTTCCGCGCCCCTTCTGCTGCGCTGCGCAGTCTGCGCGTGGCGTGATGGTTCCGCCTCAGATCGTTGCCGTGCTGTCGCAAGAATTCATCTGCCAGGTGGGCGGTGATCGCTGCGTCCCACTCTTCACCACCTAGTGTTGGATCCCCGTCTGTAGCATGAACCGTGATAGCGCCGCCATCAATCTCCAGCACCGAAACATCGTAATGTCCCCCGCCAAGGTCTACGACGAGCAGTTGTCTGGGCTCAGGGTGCCTGGTGCCATAGGCAAGTGCCGCCGCCGTTGTCTCATTGATCATGCTCAGAACGTCGAGCTCCGCCAGCTGCGCGGCGCGCCTCAGTGCCTGTCGTTGCCGTTCATTGAAGTGTGTGGGGACGGTGAGCACAGCAGAGCGAACCGCCGTGCCGAGGTGCGCTTCTGCTTCTTGCTTCAACTTTCGAAGAATCGTAGATACGACTTCACTGGGCGTATATGCGCGTCCGCTACCCGGTCTGACGATCTCTACGCTGTCGTCGTCAGCCGCGTGTAAGCTGAACGGCTGTTGCTCACATACTGACTGTACAACCGGATCGTCAAACTGTCGGCCAAGCAAACGCTTGACCGAGCGTACGACGCCGGCCGGATCTGACACCGCCAATCTATGCGCCGCACCGCCGACGGTCGCCTCACCATGGTGGTTAAAAGCGACCACAGACGGTAGGCACTTTCCGTCACCCGTATTAATAACGCTAGGCTTTCCGTCGCTGTAGGCGGCAATGACTGAGGCTGTCGTGCCCAAGTCGATTCCTATAACACCTTTACCGGGGGTCATTTCTGCCTCTTTCGCTACTGCTATCATCTCTGTGCCTTGCTTGTCGCAGCCTATACTTTATGCTGACAGCATAAGAATCTTGTTGGCCTCGCATATATCCTAATGTAATGTTTGTACTTTGTATGTTTGTACTTTGTAGTGGTTACCGATGGTCGAGCGGAGATGATAGGTCGTGGGCAGGTTTGACAAAGGAGTATCCTGGGGCTAGAATGCTAATAACATTGTGGCGACGTGACAACGTGACTGAGAGTTGTGGATCACCGTCCGCACTCTTAGATCAGGTGTTTGCTTACGTCCAATTACCCCGTAAGTTCTACCCTCACAAGAAAAGGAGCAAGAAAGAATGGCATTTGAGTTACCCCCACTTCCCTATGCAGAGGACGCCCTGGAACCCCACATCGACGCCCGTACGATGAGCATTCACCACGACAAACATCATGCCGGTTACACGAACAATCTAAACAATGCCATCCAAGGTACCGAGTGGGAGGGAAAGAGCGTCGAGGAAATTCTTGGAAACATCGACCAGGTTCCGGAAAACATTCGCACGACGGTACGAAACAACGGCGGCGGTTATGCCAATCACCGTCTCTTCTGGACGATTATGAGCCCCGACGGCGGCGGCGAGCCGGGCGGACAGCTGGCCCAAGCCATCAATGACGCTTTTGGTAGTTTCAGCGACTTCAAGGACAAGTTTAGCAAGACGGCCGGCGGACAGTTTGGATCTGGCTGGGGCTGGCTCGTCGTGAAGAGCGATGGCAGTCTGGACGTTTACAGCACCGCCAATCAGGATAGCCCCTATATGCAGGGCGACACGCCGATTCTTGGTGTAGATGTGTGGGAGCACGCCTACTACCTGAACTATCAGAATCGTCGCGCCGACTACATCAGCGCCTGGTGGAACACGGTCAATTGGGATCAAGTGGCTGAAAATTACAACGCTGCCAAATAGCCGCGCACGCGATAACATGGGTACGTATTCGGGGCGCCCTCTTGTGGGGGCGCCCGTCGTTGCGTTACCCAGGTCCTTTGCCCTTTCAGAGCCGAATTAGCTGACGCCGCTCAACAAGACGTCGTTAACTGATTCGGCTCATTATTTTTTATGCATACAACAGCCTATCCGATGTTTTCCAGGGGACAAGATAATGGGAGGGAATCACCAAAAATGAACAACAACGACACATTTCGTATTGAAAAGGACTCGCTGGGCGATATCGAGGTGCCGGCAGATGCCTACTGGGGCGCGCAAACTCAGCGCGCCATACACAATTTTCCCATTACCGGCCTGCGACCCTATCCGGCGTTTGTGTGGTCCATGGCGCTCATCAAGCGCGCCGCCGCCGAGGTCAACCGCGACCTGGATCTATTCCATGACAAGACCGTAGACGGCGACGTGGTGGAAGGGCGAGCCATCGCCGATGCCGTCATACGCGCTGCCGGCGAGGTGCTTGAGGGCAAGTATGCGGACCAGTTCGTCGTCGATCCCATACAGGCCGGCGCGGGCACCAGCCACAACATGAACGTGAACGAGGTTATTGCCAATCGCGCCAACGAAATCATGGGCTATGGCCTGGATGCGCCGCAAAAACCCGTCCACCCCAACGATCACGTCAATATGGCGCAATCGACCAATGATACCATTCCCAGCGCCATCCGGTTGGGCGTCTTGTGGCGTCTCGATGAACTGCTTGAAACGCTCGACGAATTGGCCCGCGCCTTTAGCCAGAAGGCCACAGATTTTGACGACATTGTGAAGAGTGGACGCACCCATCTGCAGGATGCTGTACCTGTGCGCCTGGGACAAGAGTTCGGCGCCTATGCGCGTTCCATCGAGCGCAACCGCGACAAGATTGAGCAGGCGGCGGAAGGACTGCGGCGGTTGGGTATCGGCGGCACGGCAACGGGCACCGGCCTAAACGCCCATGAAGAGTTCCACAGCCGCATGGTTGAGACGCTCGCCGACCTCTCCGGCCTGACGCTGTACGAGTCCGATGACCTGTTTGAGTCGATGCAGAGCATGGCCGACGCCGTGCATTTCAGCGGGGCGTTACGCACGTTGGCCCAGGATTTGACGCGCATTGCCAACGATATGCGTCTTTTGTCGTCCGGTCCCAGCACCGGTTTGGCTGAAATCCAATTGCCCGCCGTACAACCGGGCTCGTCGATCATGCCCGGCAAGGTAAATCCGGTGTTGGCCGAAATGCTGAATATGGCCATGTTCCAGGTGATGGGAAACGATCTGACCGTCATGCTCGCGGGGCAGGCGGGTCAGCTAGAACTAAACGTAATGATGCCCATCATCGCCTATAATCTGTTCCAGAGCATGGACGTCGTGATCAATTCCGTTTCCGCATTTACCACCAAGCTGGTAGTGGGCATCGAAGCAAACCGCGAGCGGGCAGAAGGCTGGCTGGCGCGCAACGCCATTCTGGTGACGGCATTGAACCCCGTCATCGGCTATTCCAAGGGCGCCGAGGTGGCCAAGGAAGCCATGCGCTCTAATCGTACCGTGCGCGAAGTCGTTGTGGAAAAAGGGTACCTGTCGCCGGAAGAGGCCGATCGCCTGCTTGACGTGCGTAGCCTGACCGAAGGTGGCATTCGCTCGTAGCAGCCGCCATTTCGCCCTTTCCCCGTTCGATTTAGAGACCGTCTTCATGATTCGCGAACTTAGCGTACCGCAGGCGCACTGTGAGGAGATGTTGCGTCTTCTGCGCGATGCCTACCCGCTGGAAGCCTGCGGTATCCTTGCCGGATCGGATGGGCGCGTGCAGCGCGTTTATGCCGTCGAGAACCGGCTGCGCAGCCCGGTGGCCTTTGAGATGGAACCGCAGCAGCAGTTGGATGCCATGCTCGACCTGGAGGACGCCGGGCTGGAAATGTTGGCAATTTACCATTCGCATCCGACGGGGCCACAGACGCCCTCGCCCACCGACGTTGAGAAAGGGTACTACCCGGATGTCGCGCACGTAATCGTCTCGCTTTCCGATCGTCGCCGCCCCTCCGTCCGCGCCTTCACTATCAAAGAGGGCGACTTTGATGAAATTGTCCTAAAAATCGTGTGACTAATGTTGGTTGTCCGTGTTTTAATAATTACACGGCAGTTGACGACCTAGATGCAATGACTCGATGCACAACATCGCCCGCATCTCATGACTCACGGAGATAATACGAAATGAACGCACTCTACTTGCCCCTGGCCGCCATAATCGGCTACTTGTTCGGCGCCATTCCCTTTGGTTGGATCTTTGTGAAGTTGACCCGGGGGGTGGACCTGCGAGAGGTGAAGAGTGGGCGTACCGGCGGCACCAACGCTATGCGCGCGGCAGGACCCCTCGTCGGCGGCCTTACCGCAATTGGCGACGTCTTGAAAGGCGCCGCTGCCATCTGGTTGGCGCGGGCCATTTTCGGCTCCCTGGTACCCGCCGAGTGGTTGCCGTGGGCCGAAGTGGTTGTCGGACTTTTCGCCATCATTGGCCACAACTGGTCTGTCTTTCTGGCCTGGGGTGGAGGCGCCGGAACCGGGCCTAACGTCGGCTGGGCTGCCGCCGTCTGGTGGCCGATAGCGCCCATTGCTGCCGTCGTCGTCGTGGGCGTCATCTTAATCACAGGCATGGCCTCCATTGCCTCCCTTTCTATGGGCGTGCTCATTCCCGTGACGTTTGCCATTCTCTACTTTACAGGCGTCGTCGCTTCCCCAGCCTACATTGTCGGCGGAGTACTGGCGGCGCTTGTTGTCACCTGGGCGCTACGGCCCAATATCAGGCGTCTGGTGCGCGGCGAGGAGCGTGTGGTTGGCCCGGCGGCGCGACGTCGCAAACTCAAAACACAACGTACTGAGAGTTAACCTACGTCTATTGAGCTTTACAAGCTAGCACTGCTTTGGCCGGTACCCTTACCGCGCCTCCGGCGGTGAAGCACTATTCCCCCGCTTTTGTCAGCGGCCCATAACGTAGCAGACCCATCCGATCCAGCGTCACGCCGTCGATTGTTGCGCGCGCAATCAGCCGTGGTCCTGCCTGTGTAAGATCGAGCGTGGGATACTCCTGAGCCCACAACGCCTGTATCTGCTCGTAAATTGCCTGCTGACCTGCGCTGTCGGCAGGATCAAGGCGACGCGCCTGGTCGATGAGCGACGTCATTTCCGCGCTCTCATAGTTTGAACAGAGCGTATCGGTGTTCCGCACGAAATACTCCAGCCAACCCATCGCCGCCGGGTAGCGGGTTGGCCAACCGACCGGAGGCCAGCCTAAGAGGAATGTGGCGTAACCACACTCCGAAATCTCCGCGCCGTAGACATCCCAGGATTCACCGCTCAGCTCAACATCAATCATTCCTGTTTCTTCCAGCTGTTGCGCCAGCGCCTGGGCATACGCTTCTTCCTGTGCCGAATAGCGACCGTCGTTCAGGTACCAGAGCGGCACGACCAATGGGCTAGATTCACTGTATCCCGCCAACCGTAGCAATTCCTGCGCGCGCGCCAGGTTTCGCTGCGGTTCGGTTGGCGCCTGTTGCGGTACGCCGTCTGGGAGCGGGCTATACAGGGGTTCACGGCGCTCCTGGGCCATCACCTCAGCCAGCGCTTCTCGATCCACGGCATAGGCCACTGCCTGTCGCACCGGCGCGCTGGACCAGGGCGTGTCTTCGTGCTGGAATACCAGATAGCTCTTAAAAGTCGGGGAGCCGTCCCATGCCTGCACGTCCGCTAACTGTAACATGGACTCGGTTGCAGCCGGCGGCAGGTCGCCCCAGGCAATATCAATCGCGCCCAGCTCGAGCGCGTTCTGCAGCGAAGCTGCGTCCTCATAGAAGCGCAAC